>JAGRJL010000210.1:0-11800 GCA_020442775.1 Lysobacterales bacterium
CACGCCACCGTGACGATCAACTCGCTGGCCCATGTGTGGGGCAAGCGTCGCTATCAGACCGCCGATCAATCACGCAACAACCTGTGGCTGGCTCTGCTGACCTTTGGCGAAGGCTGGCACAACAACCATCATCATTTTCCGGGATCTGCCCGGCAGGGCTTTTTCTGGTGGGAGATTGATCTGACCTGGTACGTGCTGAAGGTGATGTCCTGGTTCCGGATTGTCTGGGAGCTGAAGCCGGTCCCGGCCAAATTCCGTTTTGCACATCAGCGCCAGAGCTCGTAACGGATGCGAATCGCGGTCATCGGCGGTGGAATTTCGGGACTGGGGGCGGCCTATCTGCTGCAGCGTTCTCACCAGGTCAGCGTGTTTGAGGCGCAGAGCCACTGGGGTGGACATACCCACACCCATGAAGTCAAGGCCGATGGTCGCCAGTTCGCGATCGACACCGGTTTCATTGTGTTCAACCCCAACCATTATCCGCTGCTGACCCGGCTGTTCAGCGAACTGGGGGTGGAATCGCAGGAAACCACCATGAGCTTCTCGGTGAGCGACGAAGCCAGTGGCTTCGAATACGAAGCCAGTGGATTTGCGGGTCTGCTCTGCCGCTGGCAGAACGCGCTGAGCCCACGTTTCTGGCGGATGCTCTGGGATTTGACCCGGTTTCATCGCCACGCGATCGAGGTACTCGCCGAGCCCGCGCCAGGCCCTGCGCTCGGCGACTACCTGCGCCGCGAGGGCTACAGCCGCGGTTTCGCCGAAGATCACCTGATTCCGATGGCCGCCGCGCTCTGGTCCAGTCCGGAGCAGCGGATTGATCAATTCCCCGCCCAGGCGCTGGTGCAGTTCATGCAGAACCACTGCATGCTGCAGATCAACGACCGGCCACCCTGGCGCGTCGTCAAGGGCGGTTCGGCTCGCTATGTGGATGCGCTGCTGCCGCAATTGGCGAAGGTGGATCTGCGTTTGCATCAGCCGGTCACCTCGGTCGAGCGGCGCGCCGGCCAAATTCTGGTCAGCAGCCAGGGGCAGCAGGAAAGCTTCGACCAGGTGATTTTCGCCTGCCACAGCGATCAGGCACTGCGCCTGCTGAGCAACCCGAGCAGCGCCGAGCAGGAAGTCCTTTCCGCCCTGCCCTATCAGGCCAATGAAGTGCTGCTGCATACCGACACCCGCCTGCTGCCGAGACGACGTCGCGCATGGGCCGCGTGGAACGCTCTCAAGTTGCGCGATGCCGGGGATCGCTGCACGGTCAGCTACAGCATGAACCTGCTGCAGGGGATTGAGACGCCAACTCAGTTCATTGTCACCCTCAATGCCTCCGACCGGGTGGACCCGAGCAAGGTGTTGCGTCGGCTGGATTACGCCCACCCGCAATACGATCTGGCTGGAGCGAAAGCGCGCGCGCGTCGAGCAGAGATCAATGGCGTCGACCGGATCTGGTACTGCGGGGCCTATTGGGGCCATGGCTTTCACGAGGACGGATTGCGCAGCGGGGTGGAGGTCGCCCAAGCGCTGGAAGTGTCCTGGTGAGTGCGCCAGGTGCAGAACCATTGGAGATCGGCGCTACGCCCACCACTTCGGCCGTGCCGCGCCAAAGCGCGATCTACCGTGGCCGGATTCGCCATCGGCGCAGCAGGCCCCACGCTAACCAGTTCGATTACGGCTTGTTCATGCTCTATCTGGACCTGGATGAATTGGACGAGTTGTTCAAGGACCGCTGGTTGTGGTCCATCAATCGGCCCAACCTGGCCAGCTTCCGCCGCAGGGACTTTCACGGGGATTCGCAGCAACCACTGGATCAGGCGGTACGGGCAACGGTCAGGCAGCAGTGTGGGCTGCAAGTCAATGGACCGATCCGGCTGCTTTGCCACCTGCGCTATTTCGGGCACAGCTTCAACCCGGTCAGCTTCTATTATTGCTTCGAGCCCGGCGGCACGCAGCTGCAGGCGATCGTTGCCGAGATCACCAATACGCCCTGGGGTGAGCGGCATTGCTATGTGCTGCCTACCGAAGCCGGTCAGCGACACGGACGCGCCTGGCACTTTGCCTTCGACAAGCGCTTCCACGTCTCGCCCTTTCTGCCGATGCAGATGCGCTATGACTGGCGCTTCGACGCCCCTGGCACGGACCTGCACGTGCACATGAATGCGCTTGATGAGCAGGGAAAAATCTTCGATGCCACCCTCAGCATGCAGCGCGAGGAGATCACCGGACTGTCCCTGGCCAGACAGCTGATCCGTTTTCCTGCCATGACCAGTGTGGTGCTCGCGCGAATTTATTGGCAGGCGCTGTTGATCCGCTGCAAACGTAATCCGTTTTATGCTCACCCCTGAATCGCGGACATCGGACCGAATCCGGCTCTGGTCGATGCGCCTTTTGGCAAACCAAGCAGCAGCGAATGAGTGATTCCATAGAAGACACCGCCGGGACCATCAACACAGCGGCGACGGAAAATTCGAACGGTTTCTACCGCCGACGGCTGCACAACGCGCTGGGCGCGCTGCAGGAGTGCCAGCTGACCATCGTTGAGGGTGGTGAGCGGCGCGTATTCGGTACGCCCAGTGGCGATGAAGTGATTCACGCCGAGCTGCGCATCCATGATTCCGAGGTCTACCGACGCCTTGCGCTCAACGGCAGCGTGGGCGTTGGTGAAGCCTATATGGATGGTCTGTGGGATGCCGATGACCTGACCAGGCTGGTCCAGATCTTTGTGCGCAATCGGGATCTGCTCGATCAGCTTGAGGGCGGCATGGCCTCGCTGGGGGCAGCCCTGCTGCGTGGCTATCACTGGCTGCGCAAGAACACCCGACTGGGCAGCCGCCGCAACATCGCGGCCCACTACGATCTGGGCAACGACCTGTTCGAGCTGTTCCTGGACAGCCGGATGATGTACTCCAGCGCGATCTACAGCACCCCGGACGAGGATCTGGAGTCAGCCAGCCTGCGCAAGATCGAACGCATCTGCCAGAAGCTGGATCTGCAACCGGAGGATCATCTGCTTGAGATCGGCAGTGGCTGGGGCGGGTTTGCAGTGCACGCGGCCAAGCACTACGGCTGCCGCGTCACCACCACCACAATCAGCGCCGAGCAGCACGCCCGCGCCGTGGAGCGGGTTGCCGCGGAGGGCTTGCAGTCCAAGGTCACAGTGCTGCTGGAGGACTACCGGGATCTGCGCGGCAGCTACGACAAGATCGTGTCCATCGAAATGGTCGAAGCGGTGGGACACCATTTTCTGAATCGCTACTTCCGTTCCATCGCCCATCTGCTCAACGAGCACGGACTGGCGCTGATCCAGGCCATCACCATCGAAGACCACCGCTACCAGATGGCGCTCAAGAGCGTCGACTTCATCAAGCGTCATATCTTCCCCGGCAGCTTCATTCCTTCGGTGAGCACCCTGGTGGGCAACGCGGTCAAGGGCACCGATCTGCGGCTGGTTCATCTGGAAGATATCGGTCCCAGCTATGCGCAAACGCTGCGCGTCTGGCATCAGCGCTTTCTGGAGCGCCTGGATGAAGTGCGCAAGCAGGGCTACTCGGAGCGCTTTATCCGCATGTGGCGCTGGTATCTGGCCTATTGCGAAGGCGGTTTCCTCGAGCGCTCCATCGGCGATACGCAGATGCTGTTCGCGCGGCCGCGCAATCGCCGCAATCAGTATCTTCCCGATCTGAACCCCACTTTATGAAGACCCTGGCCAATCTGCTGCTGTTCCAGCTCACCTGGGTCGCCGCGGTGGGCGGCGCCGGCTACGGAATGTGGTGGCCCGGCTTGGTGATGCTGGGCGTTTTCATGTTGTGGCACCGTCTTGCCGAAGCCGATTGGCGCAGCGATCTGACGATTGCCGGCGTGCTTTCGGTGATCGGCTTCGCTGCCGACAGCGCACTGCTGCAGGCTGGGGTGCTGCAATACGCCACTGCGGTGCCATCCGTTCACGTCGCGCCGATCTGGATTGTGGTGTTGTGGGCGGGCTTCGCGCTGACGCTCAATCACTCGATGAAATTCCTCCACGGAAAACCGATCTGGGCCGCGCTGTTTGGCCTGCTGGGTGGGCCGCTGGCCTATTGGGTGGCGGCCAACGTCTGGCATGCGGCCAGCTTCGGCGACGCCCGTACTTCGCTGATCGCGCTGGGACTGGTATGGGCGGTACTGACGCCCGCGGCCATGGCGCTGGCCGCTCACCTGCGTCGTCCGATCGGCAGCCCGGCCGCGCCCTGATGGTGAGTTTTAGCGCACTCCTGCACGTTGGCCTGTTTGCCCTGCTGGCGATGGTCGCCACTTGGGGACTGCAGCTGCGAACCCGCAACATCGGCTTCGTCGATATCACCTGGTCTGCTTGCCTGGCGGTTGCGGCGATCTATTACAGCTATACCGCCATGGGTGGCCTGGCTGGCCGCCTGCTGGTTGCCCTGTTGGGCGGAATCTGGGGCTTCCGCCTGGCAATACACCTGCTCGCGCGGACGCTGCATGAGGAAGAAGACGGTCGCTATGCCCATTTGCGCAAGCATTGGAATGACGACCAGAGAAAAATCTTTGGCTTCTTCGCGGCGCAGGCGCTGCTTATCGTCCTGTTCTCTGTCCCCTTTCTGGTCGCCGCCAACAATCCGCACGAGCATCTGGGTCCGTGGATGATCGCCGGACTGCTGGTGTGGATGGTGGCGTTGGGCGGTGAGGCACTCGCCGACTGGCAGCTGACCCGATTCCGTTCCAACCGGCGCAACAAGGGTCAGGTTTGTCGCGACGGGCTGTGGGCCTACTCCCGCCATCCCAACTACTTTTTCGAGTGGCTGCACTGGTTCAGCTATGTGCTGCTGGCGGCCAGCGCGCCGATGGGCTGGCTGGCCTGGCTGGGGCCGATACTGATGGGTATCAGCCTCAACTGGGTGACCGGGATACCCTACGTCGAAGCGCAGGCGCTACGCTCCAGGGGGGAGCGCTACCGACGCTATCAGCGCGAAGTATCACGCTTTATCCCCTGGTTTCCGCGCCCTGCCGCGCCGGAAGAATAGAATTGGCCGCAGGAAGCGGCGGCGACGGCAAGGAGCAAGCGACAAATGGATTTGATCGACTGGTGCGAGCGCGGCTGGATTCCGGATGCGTTGACCCGGGTAGGGGTGCGCAGGCTGAGCGCACAGCGCCTCCGTGAGGAGTATGCCGAGCACCCGCAGCAGCGCAAATACGCGCTCATTGAAGAACTGCGCAAGAGCCCGATTGCGATCGAGACCGCCGCTGCCAACGAGCAGCACTACGAGGTGCCTGCGGACTTTTTCAAGCTTTGCCTGGGCAAGCGACTGAAATATTCCAGCTGCTACTACCCGACTGGCGGCGAGACCCTGGATCAGGCCGAAGAAGCGATGCTCGCTCTTTATCTGGAGCGCGGTGAGTTTCGTGACGGCATGGATATCCTGGAGTTGGGCTGCGGCTGGGGCTCGTTGACCCTCTACATGGCCGAACGCCTGCCGCAGGCCAGGATCACCGCAGTATCAAACTCCCATTCGCAGCGTGCGCACATCGAAAAGGCCTGCGCCGAGCGCGGCTTGCAGAACGTCCAGGTGCTGACCCGTGATGTCAACGAACTGACCCTGGATCCGGCCCAATTTGATCGCTGTATCTCCATCGAGATGTTCGAACACATGCGCAACTATCAGCACCTGCTCGGAAAAATCGCCAGCTGGCTGCGCACCGAAGGCAAGCTGTTCGTCCATATCTTCGCCCATCGTGAACTGCTTTACCCGTTCGAAACCGAGGGCTCCGACAACTGGATGGGTCGCTACTTCTTTACCGGCGGTCTGATGCCTTCAGCAGATACCCTGCTCTATTTCCAGCAGGAACTGCTGATCGAGCAACAATGGTGGCTGGACGGCACCCACTATCAGCGAACCAGCGAGCATTGGCTGGCCAATACCGATCAACACCGTGACGCAATCCTGGCGTTGTTCCGAGAGGCCTATGGCGCCGAGCAGGCAGCGCGCTGGCTGCAGCGCTGGCGCATGTTCTACCTGGCCTGCGCTGAGTGTTTTGGTTTCTCCCAGGGTCAGCAGTGGGGTGTGGCGCACTATCGCTTTGCCAAGCGTTAGCAATACCGGCGGCAGGCTCTTTTCAATTGCGGCGCCGCCCGTAGTGCGCCTGGACCAGCCCACCCACGGCTCCGCTCAGACAGAGCAGCGCAACGCCCAGCCAGCTGCGTGCGGCGGAGATCAGGGTGATCGCAAACGCCAGCTTCAAGGCGAACAGAGTGGCGCCCACGGCGGCCGCGCCAGCCAGTCCAAACCAGAACCAGCGACGACCGCCGAACCAGCGCAGGCACTGCCTCGCCATCGGAAAGGCCAGCAAAAACGCCACCGCCAGAAACAGCGCCCACAATGGCGCGAAATTGACCAGATCGGCCAGGCTGCTGCGCAAGCGCAGCGGCAGTTCGATGGTCATGCCCAATCCGATCAGCGCCTGCAGATTGATTTGCGTCTGCGCCAGCGAACCAAGCGCGGCTGCCGCCACAACCGCGGAGACGAAAGTGAGGAAAGGAGGAAACCATTGGCGCAGGCGAGTGGACATTCAAGGCAGTCAGGCTTGATTGCGCCGATTGTAGGCCGGCTACGCTTGCATAGGGCAGCCTCAACGTGAGCCAGTCAGCGCCCGGGCCGCATTCGGGAGGTTAGAATCGGAAAGTCACTCGTCGCATTCGAGCCCATGCAGCGCCCATCCCCTGACCGACCAAAGCCGCCCCGATGAGCACCAACACCGCCGAGATCACCGCTGAGCAAGGGGCAGTGACTGCCGTCCTCAACAATGCCGACTCCCCCCGAGAAGCCATTGATCAGGTGTTCGGGCTGGTTTACGGGGAGCTCAAGCGCATCGCCAACCGGGTACTGGGACAGGGCTCTTCGGCCACGCTCAACCCAACCGCGCTGGTCCATGAGGTCTATGCCAAGCTGATCGGCGGGGCGGAGCTGGCGATCGGCGGACGACAACATTTCTACGCCCTGTGTGCGCGCACCATGCGCCAAATCGTTGTCGACCACGCCAGAGCCAAGCTTGCCGACAAGCGCGGCGGCGGACTGCAGGCGGTCGAATTGACCGAGAATGGCGCGATCGACCTGGCCCGACCAGAGGCGCTGATAGCCCTGGATGAGGCGATGAACCGTCTCAACCAGCGTGACCGGCGACTGACCGAACTGCTGCAGTATCGAGTCTTTGCCGGACTGGAGCTGGAGCAGATCGCCCCCCTGCTGGGGGTGACGATCCGCCAGCTTCAGCGTGACTGGAAGCGCGCTCGCATCTGGATCTCCGAGGCCCTGCTCGAAGACGACGGCTGAGCGACCTGGAGAGCCGACTTGTTTGCCCACACCGGCCACTCTGTCGTTTTCGCCGCGAATCTTCGTTACCCCTGTAGTCCCAAGCTGAAAAGTGGCCGCAATGGCGATAGCTGATGCCGACTGGCACGTCCTCGACCGCGCACTCGATCAGCTGCTGTCGCTGGACAGCGGGAAGCAGGAGCAGCAACTGCGGCAGATTGAATCGGAGGACCCGGAACAGGCCAGAACGCTGCGCCGGTTGCTCGCCAGCCTGGAAACTGCGGACCCGATTGAGGCGCTCGCGGAATCGACCGTTTTCGCAGAAGCCCTGGGCTCGGCGATCAACCTCAGGCCGGGCAGCAGCGTTGGCGAATGGATCGTAATCGAACGACTGGGACAGGGCGGCATGGCCGAGGTCTACCGCGCAGAGCGCCAGATCAGCGGCGTCGCGCAGGCAGCCGCGCTGAAAATCATGTCGCTGGGCGTCGGTGGAGAACAGGCGCTGGCCCGATTCCAGCAGGAAACCGCGATCCTCGCCCGATTGCAGGACCCCAGGCTCTCCCGCCTGATCGATGCCGGACGCATGGCCGATGGACGTCCCTGGCTGGCAATGGAATACGTCGACGGCGAACCCATCGATCTGGCCTGTGACCGACGCTGCCTCAGCATTCGCGAACGGGTGGAACTGATCATCGAGATCGGACAGGCGCTCGACCATGCCCATCGCCACCTGATCATTCACCGCGATCTGAAGCCAGCCAATATTCTGCTCGATCGCAGCGGCCGGCCGAGAGTGCTGGATTTCGGGATCGCCAAGCTGGTGGACCCGCTGGAGGCGGACGCCGACCGCACCGCCACCATCCATCGCGCCTACACCCTGCGTTTCGCCAGTCCCGAGCAGCTCACCGGCGCACCCACCGGGGTTGCCAGCGACGTTTTCCAGCTGGGGCTGTTGCTGCACCTGCTGCTCAGCGGCAAACGCGCTTTCTCCGGCCACGACGACCGACCGCTGGAGCTGCTGCAGGCGATCCGAAGCGGGGCCAGATTGCCAAGTCGTCTGTGGAGCGAATCCGATCAGCTGCTGGCCAGGGCTCGCCGTTCGAGCCCGGTCCGACTGCGCCGGCAGCTCAACGGCGACCTTGATTCGATCATGCTGCGTGCGCTCGAAGCGGAACCAGGCAACCGCTATCCCGGCGTTCGCGAACTGGTCGATGACCTGCAGCGCTGGCTGACCGGCGCCGCGGTCAATGCGCGATCGGCTTCGCGCCTCTACCTTGCCCGACGGTGGATCCGACGTCATCGCGTGGCGCTTGCGGCGGCTGCCCTGGCGATGCTGACGGTCGGTGGCTATGCCTACACCCTGATCAAGCAGCGTGACCAGCTGGAACTGGAACGAAATCGGACCGAAGCGGTGCTTGATTCACTGACCGAGATGTTCTCGGCAGCCGACCCCTATGCCGAGGATGCCGAATCCATCACCGTTGCAGAGGTCGTCCGCGAAACCGCCGATCGCCTGCTGCAGACGCCGGCCAGCGACCCCCAGGTCCAGGCCGCACTGCTGGAGCGATTGTCGGAACTGGCCGAGTCCTCACGCGATAGCCAGCGACAGATCAGCCTGCTGCAGGCCGCCCATCTGCTGGTGCAACAGCATCAGCTGGATCCCGGTTGGGCCGCACGACTGATGCTCAACGTGGCCCAGGCACAGGCCGCCGCCGGAGATTTCCACAGTGCCCAGCGTTCGCTGGACGCGGCAAGCACTGGATTGGGTCGCGACGATCGTTATTCCGCCCGACTGTTCGCCGCCCAGCTGCAGGCCGAAGCCGGTGAACCCGAGGCAGCCAGCGCGGCCATGCTTGCGCTACTGGCCGAACTGCCCGAAGGCCCCCAGCACGCCGCTCGCCTGGCCAACACCCACAACAGCCTGGCGATGATTCTGGGCGCACAAGGCAAGCTGGCCGAATCGGCTGAACACTACCGCCTGGCGCTGGCAACGGCACCGCGTGACAAGCCGGCTGACGACGACCTGATCGGCACCATCCGCAGCAATCTTGCGGTCACCCTGGCGCGGCAGCGCAACTATGCCGAGGCGGAGCAGGCATTTGTCGACGTCTTGCGCTGGCGCGAGCAAACCCTTGGGCCTACCCATCCGGCGGTGGCGAACGCNNGCCAGCGTCTACAGCCCGCTGCTGGTCCGAACTCACCGCTTCCAGACCGCGTGGGCGCTACTCAACCGTTACCGCCACCCACGCCGGGAGGGCGTGCCCAACGGCTACCGCTGGCCGGATTATCTGGTCAACCTGTCCCGCGCCGGCTTTTACTCTGGGCACGAACTCACGGCAGTCGAAGCCACCATCGAAGCGGCACAAGCGCTAAGGACGCAGGTGCCGGAGAACAGTCCCCGACTGCGCCGGGTTTACGACTACCTGGCCTGGTGGCTGTTTGAGCTGGACGAGCAGGCGCTCTCGCTGGAGCTGGCCAGAGCAGTCGATCCCGGTGACGATCAGGCACCCTGGCAGAGCCGGTTGATCCTGCTGCTCGAAGCCTCCGCGGGTTTGCACGAGGATCAGCGCCAGGCTTTGGTTGCCGTAGTCCAGGCCAGCCCATGCAGCCGGATCGAACTGACGGTTCTGCAGCGCGCCCTGGCCGGAGAGCGGGACTTCGCTCAAACCGAACTGCCCGCTGTTTGTGAGGGCCCGGAGGCCGCGCGACTGAGCCAGCTCGGTGTGCGCTGGCAGCCCGACTGGCTGGGCACGATTCAGCCTGAGCCCTACTCATCGCCATTGGTGCGACGCTTGCTCGATCAAGGCGGCGTGCCAAGGCTCAGCGAAGCCAGCAAACGCGCTATTCGCGCGCTTCTTTCGCCTCAGGGCTAGTGTGATGTCCCCAAACTACGTTGACTTCTTTCAGCGTCTTTTACCCTGATACGTCGTTGCTGGTCGCAGCCATAGGCAAAGCTATGCCTTGCTCCTCGCGCCTGGTCTCAGAGCAAAATCCATCTGAACCCAGTTCAACTTGATTTGGGGACACCACACTAGCCCGGATTATTCATGAATGTTCGTCGCGAGGGTTTCGCAGGCGCGCTGTGATGCGGTTCGCGGACCTTAAGATCGGCGAAGGCGTACTCGACAGTACGTCGAGTCGATAGCAAGGAGCAAACCGCGCCATAGCGCGCCTGCGGAAGCCGCAGTAGAAGGTTCATGAATAATCCGGGCTAGTGCGCTGAACCGATTCGATATTGATCCGCGGATCCGCCCTCGCTGCGTCGAGCAGGATCAAGGCGCAATCACCCGTTGGCCGGGGACGTATGTTTGCGGCTGGCCGCCTTCAACCAGGTGATAGAAGCTGCCGCCGGCAAGATCCTCGAATTGCTGCACTTCCCCACTCGGCCAATGGACCGTCAGCTGATCGACCTGTGCCGCATCACCCAGTCCGAAATGTAGCCGGAAGTCGCTGACCGACAGGTAGCTTTGTACTCCCATGATCTGGCGCTGCAGGACCCTTGATCCGACTCTGGCCTCCACCCGGGCGCCAATTGCGCTGCGGTTGGAGCGACTACCCTCCAGCCACAGCATCAGGAATTGCCCTGCCTGGCTCTGATTGAACGCGACCTGGGCCGGACCATCGTTGTTGCTGACCACAAAATCCAGCGCGCCATCGCCGTTGAGATCGCCGGTAGCCAGCCCGCGGCTGACCGCAAGCTGCGCCAATGCCTCACCGGCCTGCGCTGAGATATCACGAAAGTGACCATCGCCAAGATTGAGATACAACGAGTTCTGCTGGGCGAAGCTGACCGATTCCGAGTTGAGGTGAACGTTGTCCTCGATGTGGCCGTTGGCGACCAGCAAATCTTCCCATCCGTCGTTGTTGACGTCGAAGAAGTCGATTCCGAAACTCAGCCTGGCGCGCGAGCTCTGTCCGATGCCGAGTACATCGGCGCTCTCGCGGAACAGCAGCGGCTGCTCCTGTCGGTAGATGCTGGTCGCCTCCAGTTGGAAGTTGCTGACCGTGATATCGAGCAGGCCGTCCCCGTCAATATCAGCGTAATCGGCCCCCATGCTGCCCTCTTCCCTTCCCTGATCATCGTAGGCCGCGCCGGAAACTGCGCCGATGTCCTGCCAGGGCGCCGTCGATTGCGCGATCCACAACTGGTTTGCGGCGGTGTCGTTGGCCACATAGATCTCGTCCACGCCATCGGCGTCCAGATCACCGATGGCCAATGCCAGCCCCTTGCTGGGCGCCAGGTGCAGACCCAGCTGCTCGCTGACATCGTTGAAATTGCCCGCGCCAGTGCCTTTCCACACCCGGTCGGCGACCCCTTCGAACAATAGCGGCGTGGGATAAATCAACAATTGATTGCGGAAAGATTTGGGCGCGTCCGCGATGGAGAACTTGAGATAGCGGACTTGGTAGAGGTCCAGATGTCCGTCACGGTCATAGTCGAAAAAGCCCGCGCTGGTTGACCATTGCCCGTCGCTTTGCAGGCCCGCGTCCACGGTGACATCGACAAA
>JAGRJL010000210.1:11922-36517 GCA_020442775.1 Lysobacterales bacterium
CCATTCGCTGCTGGCGTCGCGGAAATTGCCCTTGCCGTCGTTGATGTACAGCTTGTTCGCCGCGATTCCGGCCCGCTCGCTGGCATTGAGGTCGCCAGCGTTCACCAGGATCAGATCCGGTGCGCCATCGCGATTGAAGTCGGCGATCGCCACTCCGCTGCCCATGATCTCGGGCAACAGCTTCAGCTCGGTCCTTCCCGCGTGGTGCTGAAACTGAACTCCGCTGGCTTGGGTGCCATCGCTGAAGCTGACGCCATCGCTGCTATCGGTGCTGAGCGCTTGCTCAGTTTGCTCGGAGTCAGCGCATCCCGCCATCACCAAGGCTGCGCTCAGCAACAGGAGGCGTGACCCTGTCGTCATCATTGTCCCTGTTCGATCTGTGCCATGACGCGGGCAGCCGCGTCGCGGTCGCCCAGTTGCAGATGGGATTGGGCTATGAACTCCAGCAGCACTCGTCGTTGTTGCCCTTGGACCTGCGCCAGCGCGGTTGTCGCGCGCTCGATCACCAGCGGGTAATTTTTCTGTTTCCATGCTTCCTCGACTTTTGCGAGCAGGCTGACCAACTGAGCCCGCTGGGTGGTGCTCGCGCTCGCGAGGGCCTTGCTGCGCTTCACCTGCGCCATCAGTGCCTGCGCCCGGTGGGAATCACCCTGGGCATAGTAGATTCGGGCCAATGCAAGCAGCGCCGTTTCCGTCTGCGGCGCGATTCGCAGGGCCAACTCGAAGGTGGAGATTGCCTCCGGAAGGTTCCCCATGCGCTGCAATATCCGTGCGCGCAAAACGATCGCGTCCACATCGCCTTCGGACACGAATGTCTGCCAGTGCCGATCCAGCTGCGCATCGGCTTCCTCAGCCCGATCCAGCCCCAACAGCGCAGCCGCCTCCAGTTTGATGAAGCTCCGCTCGCCCGCAAAGCGGGTGCGCAAGCTCGGTGTCAGCTCGACCAACTCGCGATAGTTGCCCAGCCGAAAATAGGCCTCGGCGAGCCAGCCAGCCTGACGGCTACTCAACCGGTCAAGCGGCAGCGATTCCAGCTGGGCGATCAGTGCGCCCCAATCGGCACGGCTGTAGAGAAACTGCTCGTAGGTATCGGCGATCAGCGCCGCCTGCGGATAACGCTCACGCAGCAACAGCAGCGACTGGAAGTCATCCGGCGTCGGCTGTGCGTTTGCGACTAGCAGTTTGCGAATTCGACTGACTTCGGCGGCGGCCTGTGGGTCCCGCATCAGCGCCGTATCGTCCAGCTCAGGCGAGCAGGCGAGCAGCAAGCCGCATAGCGCAACGATGATGCCGCGGTGGCGAAGAGTCATCGCAGTTCCCGGGTCAGCCATTGATCGCGATAGTTGCGATATGCCGCCGTGTCCGGATAGGCCTCGTCCGGCGTCCACGGATAGCCGCTCATCGCGCGGAACGGCAGCGGTTCGAGCTGCTGTGCCTCAAAGGTGTTCAAGTCGGCATCCTTGTCCCAGCCATGGCTTTCCAGAAACAGGGTCCGGCGCATTCCCGAAGCTGGCGCGGGGAGCTCGACGGCGCTGAAGTCCAGGCTGAGTTCATCACCCGAGGCGAGAATCACGCTGAAGTCGTCCGCTTCAGTGAGCAGCGGCAGCACCTCACCGAGCCGCGTGTAGCGACCGGGCAAGGGCAGCCAGGGGGCCTCGCGGCTGACCGAATCGTAATCATAGTGGTGCGGGGCGTTGGGGGCCTGACGCAGCAGCCGGGAGTAACCACGCTCGCTAAGCTGTGCTGTGAGCGGCAACAGCTTGGCGCGAATCTCAAAGTTCGAATCATCAACACTCTCGGTCCAGCGGATTCGATCCCAGTGCAACCACAGATTGGTCACCATGCGCAGCTCTTGGCTACCCGCCGGCAGGGCCGGGAGATCGATCACCATCGCCTTGGTCTTGCCTGCCGGAAAGCCCGCATTTGGCAGCAGCGGCTGCCAGCCCTGAGCGGTCTTTACCTCAATCTGCGGCGGCAGATAGGGGATATCCTTGCGCTGGGCGACCGCCAGGTTGAGACTGGCATCTGCAGGGAATATCCAGCCTTCCAGATGCAGCCGCACCGGGCCCCTGGGCGCGCGCCCCAGATCCATCGTGAATACCCAAGGGTCTGCGGCGACCCCCTGATATCGACTCGGGGTATAGCCCGCGGCATAGATCTCGTCGCGCTCGGCGACCTCAGCAGTGACTTCCCTGCCCTGACCATCGTAGGCATGGGCCAGCGGCTCGAGCTGCTTGCTGCCAAGAATCTGATCCGGCAGGACTTCACCGGGCAGTATCCGCAAGTTGCTGACGACTTCCACCTCTTCGGGGTGGTCGACCACCCACAATCGCACCTTGTCGAAGAAGGCCGCCTCCCAGAGCTCCTCAGTGATCCGGATCTGGTAGACCCCGTCCCTGGCCACCAGTTGGTCGACCCTGACCAGCTCCGAGGGATCAGCAGGTAGCCACTTTCCGGGCGCCACCGGCAATCCCAGCGGCGCGCCCCAGAGCAAATCGGTGACGAATTCAAAGCGCTCTCCGTTCCAGGCATACAGGAACGGGCAGCTACCCTTGAGCACCTGTTCCTCGACGACCGCCTGGTTGCGCTGCAGATCAAAGCGGTTCTGCGGAACGCCGTTGGTCCAGAGCACGCGGAGTACCTGCGCGCTGGGCGCCGCTCCCAGGCCGATATGGGTGACTGCGTCGGTCACCTCGAAGCGCTGGTAGGCGTCCCCGTTGCGGACTTCTATCGAAGATCCCAGACCGTAGCTGTTGTTCTTGCTGTTGCCGCTGGTCAGCCCCCTGAGTCGTACTGACAGCCACCCATGAGCGCTGCCGCTTTGGTTGCGCCACAGACGCAATCGGTCTGGCTCAGCCATCAGCAGATCCAGCAGCCCGTCCCCATCCAGATCCGCCACCTGCAGTGGGCCAGTCGCCGCCGGGCTGGCCCAAACCATGCGCCCCTCGCCTCCGGTTTGCTGCAAATGGATTTCGGTACGATCCTTTCCTTTGACCAACCAGTCCTTGCGACCGTCATTGTCAAAGTCGGCAATCACCAACTGATCGACCTCGCCCGCATTGTGTGAATAGGTCCGCGGGTGAGCGAACTCGCCGGCCCGGTTGAACGCTACCTCGAGCTCAGTGCCTCGCGCCTGCAGCAGATCGATGCTGCCGTCATTGTCCAAGTCGGCCAAAGCCATCGCCTGTACGCCTGCGCCCGCCTGCGTTTGCGCGCGCTGTACGAACTCACCGTAACGCCGGTTGTCAAAGCGCGAGATCCCACCCTCGTGCAGCAGCAGAAAATCGAGATCCTCGTCGCGGTCAAGATCGGAGCCGATCAGTGCCCGGGCGCCGACTACCGGGGAAAGACTGCTGGCAAAGGCCAGATCGCCCACGGCGTCCCATGTGCCACCCAGGTTGTTCCGCAGCAGCTGCGGCCTGCCCTCAGCATCGATCAGGACCAGATCCAGATCACCCTCATGATCGAAATCGATCGCAGCCAGCGCCTGCGCCGGCCAAAACAGCGCATCGCGCTCCCTATCGATTGGCGCGAACCCGCGTTCAGCGTCGCCCCGGATCATCCAGATGCCGGCGCTGCCCCACAGCAATGCGTCAAGCCGGTCGTCGTTATCCAGATCGACCAGCCGCAAATTCCACACTTCCGATTCTGCGCTGAATGGCAGCGCCAGCTCTCTGCCAACCGAGAACTGCTCGGCGCCATCCCACCAGCGCAACCCCAGCGATGACCCCTCGGAGACCAGCGCGAGCACCTCAGCGCGACCATCACCATCAAGATCTCCCGCGGCCAGGGCCAGCGTTGACCCAGCGGGCGTGAGCACGCTTTGAGGAACAAACTCGATCCTGGCGCTCGCGGGTGGAATTTCCGGGCTGGCCGCAGCCGCGAAATGCTCCATCGGCACGCCCAGTATGCCGACCCGCAGTTCATTCAGTGACTCCCGGTAGAAGGCACTGGCGCGCATCAGATTCTCCAGCCGCAGCGCGTCTGCCCGTGCACTCTCGAGCTGCCCGGCGTTGAGCGCCGACTCGATTGCGGCGAGTACCTCTCTGGCACCATCATCAAAGCGCCAGGAGAGCTCTTTCAGGCGCAGGAAGCTGGTCGAGGCCTCACCACGCTGTTGCCGATTGAGTCCATCCTGCAGACTCTTCAGGGCGACCCAGGGGTTGTCCGGTCGCAGCAACCGCAGTTGTTTCAGCGCCGCGGCCGCCAGCGCTTCCGCCTGGGCACCGCGCATCTGGCTGGCCAGATTGAAGGCCCCGTGGACCGCTTCGGTATCGTTCTGATTGGCCGCCAGGGATTGCTCCAGCAGTTTCAGCGCCGCCGCGAGATCTCCGGCTTGTTGTTCGATCACCGCCGAAAGCGCCAGCGCCCGGGCAGCGGCCGGACCGTCCAGCAATGGCTTGAGCGTCTCTCGGGCCTCGCTCAGTCGGTGTTGGCGCAGCAGCGAAACGCTCAGATTGAATCGCGGCAGCGGATCGGCCGGCAGTTGCGCCAGCAGCTCCGAAAAGTACCGCTCCGCCTGTTCGGGTCGCTCGTTCTCCAGCTCCCCCAGGCCCCGATCACGCAACTCGCGCTGCTCGGCGCTGATCGGAACCGGCCCGGCACCCTCCTGACTGGAACAACCCCATAGCGAAACCAGTAGCAGACCGAGGACGCTCGCTGACCGCCAACGGCCCTTGATGATTGCTCTCAACAACGACGCAGGGCCGGCAGACAGGGACCTTGAATCATAGTGCATGCGACAGGCGACGAACCACGCGGCCACCGACACCGCGGCGAGCGGGCTCGGCCTTGCCCAGGCGCCGCGCGACCTCGCCCCGTCACTGGCGGTCACAGCCCCAAGCTGCGATCCCAGTCTGCCGAGGTCAAGCGCCATTCACCATCTTCCACCCGCCATCGGGTTTGCAGATCCATCAACCGCCCGGTTTCCGGCAACAAACCGCCACTGCCGCCAGTTAGCAGCAGCTTCATCTTCACCGTGGCAAAGCTCTGTCCCATTTCGAACTCGGTGGACACCCGGCTGACGTTGACATCGCTGTGCCGCAAGCGGACCGCCAGCAGCATCCGCCGCAGCATCAGCCGGTCGTATTGCCCACCCTGCCCGGCAAAATCTTCGGTCACCAGTGCCATCACCTGGCCCATCTCGCCGCGCTCGGCGTTCGCCTGGGCGCTGGCAATGGTTTGCTCCAGCTGGGCCTGATCCGGATCCCCGGCGCAGCCGACCAGCGTGAGCAGCACCAGCGCCCAGGCGACGTACCAGTAGGGTCTGTCCAACTGTTTGACACTCATTTGTCTGTCCTCATTGCCACGCTTTTTGCCGCTGTGTTCCAATCGGGCCACGTCATCACCGCTAAGATCGACCAAGGGGAACCCATGAGCAAGGACCACGTCTGGCTCGCCAGCTATCCGGAAACGGCGCCTGCCGAGATCGACACCACCCAGTACGCCTCCGTCGCCGCCATGTTCGAACAGGCTTGTAGCAGCTTCGCCGACCGGCCTGCATTCTCCAGCATGGGCAAGCTGCTCACCTATGCGGAACTGGACCGTCTGAGTCTGCAGTTCGCCAGCGCGCTGAGGAACCGTCTGGGCCTGGCCAAGGGCGATCGTGTCGCACTGATGATGCCGAACTTGCTGCAGTACCCCATCGCATTGTTCGGGATTCTTCGCGCCGGGCTGACTGTGGTCAACACCAACCCGATGTACACCCCGCGCGAGCTCAAGCATCAGCTCAACGACTCCGGCGCGAAGGCGATCGTGGTCCTCGACAAGTTCGCCCCGACCCTGCAGGAAGTGCGCAAGGACACCGGCGTCGAGCACGTCATCCTGACCAGCGTGGGCGACATGCTGGGTTTTCCCAAATCACTGTTGGTCAATTTCGTTCTCAAGCACGTGCGCAAGGATATCCCGGCCTTTGATCTGCCCGGCCACCGATGGTTCCGCGACGTGCTGCGCGATGGCGGCGACGGCAAGCTGCCCAAGACCGACATCGGGCCCGAAGACATTGCTTTCCTGCAATACACCGGCGGCACCACCGGGGTTTCCAAGGGCGCGATGCTGACCCATCGGAACATGGTCGCCAACATGCTGCAGGTGTCGGCCTTCTTTGGACCCACGGTCAAGGAAGGACAGGAAATCATCATCACCGCGCTGCCGCTCTATCACATCTTCGCGCTGACCTGTAACTGCCTGGTCTTCATGAACGTGGGCGGCATGAACGTGCTGATCGCCGACCCGCGCGACATGGCCGGCTTCGTCAAGGAACTGGGCAAACACCGATTCAGCATCATCACCGGGGTAAACACGCTGTTCAACGGTCTGCTCAACACCGCAGGATTTGCAGACCTGGATTTCTCCCAGCTCAAGCTGTCGATGGGCGGCGGCATGGCGGTGCAACGGGCAGTGGCGGAGCGCTGGCAGAAGGTGACCGGTTGCGCGCTGTTTGAAGGCTACGGGATGACCGAGAGCTCACCGGTCGCGACCATGAACCGACCAGACACCAAGGAGTACACCGGTTCGATCGGGATGCCTGCACCGTCGACCGAGTTGTCGGTCCAGGACGATGACGGCAAGCTGCTGCCACAGGGCGAAGTCGGTGAACTGTGCATCCGCGGGCCGCAGGTGATGCGCGGCTATTGGCAGCGCCCCGAAGAGACCGCCAAGTGCATCACCGCCGATGGCTGGCTGCGCACCGGTGATGTGGGGCGAATGGATGAGCGCGGATACTTCTATATCGTCGACCGCAAGAAGGACATGATTCTGGTGTCCGGATTCAACGTCTATCCGAACGAAATCGAGGACGTGATTGCGGCGATGGACGGAGTGCTGGAAGTAGCCGCGGTCGGCGTGCCCGACGACAAGAGCGGCGAGGCGGTCAAGGTGGTGATCGTCAAGAAGGACCCGCAACTCAGCGCCGAGCAGGTCAAGGCCTACTGCAAGGAGCACCTCACCGGCTACAAGCAGCCGCGGATCATCGAGTTCCGCGAGGAATTGCCCAAGAGCAACGTGGGCAAGATTTTGCGGCGGGAACTGCGCGACAGCTAATCTGCGATCCTGACTGGGCCGCAGCCGCGGTCCAGTTTGCCCTGGTGCAACTATTGGGCGCGTTGGAAAACCGGCTTGCCGGCAACCCAGGTCTGCTCGATTGTCAAATCAACGATGGCGCGCGCGCTGACGTCGAAGGGATCGGCGTCGAATGCGACCAAATCGGCCTGAAAGCCCGGGCTGAGGCGACCAATCTGCCCTTCTTCAAAGCTCGCGTAGGCCGCGCCGACGGTAAATGCGGCCAGCGCCTCAGCCAGATCCAGACGCTGATCCGGGAGCCAGCCGCCGCGCGGCAGTTGATCCAGGTCCTGCCGTGTGATGGCGGCGTATAGCCCCAGCAGTGGCGAAACTGCCTCCACCGGAAAATCAGAGCCGAAGGCCAGGTGACTGCCGGTCTTCAGCATCTCGCGCCAGGCGTAGGCCCCGCCCAGCCGATCCGGTCCCAATCGCGCCGGTACCCAGGGCATGTCGCTGGTTGCATGTGTCGGCTGCATCGAGGCAATCACGCCCAGCTCAGCAAAACGCCCCAGGTCCGACGGATCGACGATCTGCGCATGTTCCACCCGCCAGCGAGCCGCGGCCAGCCGCTCGCCCTTGACCCGGGCATAGGTATCCAGCACGACTCGGTTGGCCTCGTCGCCGATGGCGTGGGTGGCAACCTGCAAACCGCATTGGTCGGCGCGTCTGACCAGCGCCTCCAGCTGCGCCGGTTCAGTAACCCAGATGCCCCGGTTGCCCGGTTCATCGCTGTAATCGGCAAGCAGGCGTGCGCCGCGACTGCCGAGTGCACCGTCCATGTACAGCTTGACCGCGCGCAGCTGCAGTCGATCGCCGGCCTTTCCGAACGGGCCCAGCGCACACAGCGCGCGCAGCGCCAGGGCGTCGCCGTCGGCGTGCGCATAGACCCGAATCGGCAGCGCGTCTTCCCGGTCCATCTGCCGCAGCACCTCGAACTGGGCGAAGGACATGCCCATATCGTGCACACCGGTCAGGCCACTGCTGGCGGCAAACTGCATGGCCACGGCAAAGGCCTGTCGAATCTCGGCCTTTGTCGGTTGGGGAATCTCCCGCTCGACCAGCGCGATCGCCGCATCGACAAAGACCCCAGTGGGCTTTCCACCGCCATCGCGCAGGATGCGTCCACCCTCCGGCTGCCATTCGCCGCTCAGATCACGCTTGACCCGCGCCAATGCTGCCGAATTGGCCCAGCCAGCGTGGCCATCGATGCGGCGCAAGAACACCGGTCGATTCGGAAACGCCCGATCCAGATCGGCGGCGCTGGGAAACGCCGCATTCTCCCAGTCGTTCTGATCCCAGCCGCGACCCAGCAGCCAGGACTCTGGCGGCAGTTCCGCCGCCTTCAGTCGCAGACGTTCGAGAATCTCCCCCTTCGATCGGGTCCCCACCAGATCGGCCCGCGCCATCCCCAGCCCCTGACCCAGCAAATGGCCGTGAGCGTCGATCAGTCCGGGAGTCACGGTCGCCGACCCCAAGTCCACCAGTCGTGCATCAGGCGCGCGCTGCGCCATCTCCGCCCGGGTGCCCAGCGCCACCACAATGCCCCGCCGGGAATCCACCAGCATCGATTCCACCACTGCCTGATGCGGATCCTGGGTATAGATCTTTGCCGCACTGATCTGCACCAGCGGTTCTGCACACACCGGCAGCCCGAGCGCGAGCGCCAACAGACCCAGGATCAATCTCATCTTCGCTACTCCCTCTGATGGCCCCGAACCGGGCCAGTCCTATCGTTCCAGCTTGTAGTTGACCCCGGCCTTGAACTCGCGCCCGGAAATCCCTTCCAGCTCCCATGAACTGGATAGCCGAAAGCGCAGGATCGCCACGCTGATCGACTCAAACAGCGATTGTCCCACGCCGAAGTACAGCTTCGGGGTCAGGAATCGGCCAACGGTCAGCGCCGCACCACCCAGATCCGACGAGCTCTCCACCCCGACCTCAAGCCCGGTGCCGGCGCCCAGCTTGGAGGCCAGCAGGCTGCCGCCAACGCTGCCCAGCGCCGCGGCCGCCGCACCCAGCTGCGCCCCATCGTCGCCGCTGGCGGAATTCAGCGGTCGACCCAGCACCAAATAGGACAGCGCTTCAGCGTTGTCCATCACCGGATCCGAATACAGCGTCAACACGGGATTGTCGGCCGCACCGCGCACCCGCACGCCCGCCTTGACCCGATCCAGCTCGCGCAAGGCCAGCAGATCCAGTCCCGGATTGGCCACCGGACCACCGGCGAACAGCAGTTTCCCACGCTGAATCTGCAGATCCTGCCCGTAGGCGCGATAGTTTCCGGTGACATCCAGCTCACCGCGACCGGTGGCCAACTTGCCGGGTCGCTCACGCAGGGTCAGGCTGCCCTTCAGGCGACCATCGAGGCCAAAGCCCTTGAGTCGAACCTTGTCTCCAACGACGACCCGGAGGTCGGCGAACAGCGAGATCGGCGGGCCCTGATCAACCGCCGGGTCGTCCACCACCACCACATCGCCAGAAGCCTTCACCGAAGGTTCGAATCTGGCCAAATCGATCAGTGCGCTGGGAATCACGACCTCGCCGCTGGCGTTGATCCGGCCCGCCCTGCGCTCAAGCTTCAGATCCGGTGACGCGGTCATCCGCACGATGGGCAGATCGGCAACCAGCAGGTCCGTGCCCTTCAGGACCAATTCCATGTCGCCATCGGGATCGAGCGGCAGCAATCCCCTGAGTTCAAAGCGCCCCGTGCCCAGTCCGCCGCTCCCGTTGACCCGGATCTGCCCGGCGGGGTTTGCTTCCAGAGTCAGATTGAGCGCGGAGATTCGGGTGCCTGCGGACGGCAGCTCGGCCCCGACTTCCTGCAGTTGCAGCGCTCCCTCCGGTGCCAGCCGACCCTCCAGCCAGCGCGCCTGCAGCTGGCCGGACAAGGCGCCTCGAGGCTCGACCAGCTCCGGGCTGAAGCCCTCGATCAGCGCCAGATTCAGGGCGTCCGCCTGAAGCTGGAGCATCCAATCGGGGGTCGCTGAACCAAGATCGCCGGTCGCTCGCAGCTGTACGGACCCGCCCAGATCCGATGTCAGCATCATCGCCAGCTGCTGCTCGCCGGATTCGGCCGGATCAGCACTCAGGACCAGGGACAGCTGACGTTCGATCCGCTCCCCATCGAGACTGGGGGCACTCAAGCGCAGATCCGGCACGTTCACTTCGCCCTGCACCGACAGGGTGCCACTGCGGCTGCGATTGAGCGTCATCGCACCTGCCAGCAGTCCATCCACCGACACGTCCAGATCCGGGGCCAGGGAATTCACCGGCGCAAGCGAAAGATCTTCCAGCGTCAATACCAGATTCAGATCAGTTGTTTGCTCTGGTGTCCCAACCTCGCCCGGCGTGGACTGCGCGCTCAGACACAGTCGCCCCTGATCTACCTGCAGACAGCTGTCTTCGATCGCCAGCGCGCCGTCGATATATTCCCACGGCATCGGGTCGATGAGCTGCACCGCCGGCCAGGGTGCTTTTCTTCCCGCCAGCTCAATCACCTGCCCCTCCCAGCCGGTGTCCACTGGCGCCAGAAAGCCAGCAACCTGCAGATCGAGGTCCGACCCCGACGCACCGAGTTCAAGCTGCCACCGCTGATCCGCCTGAGGCAGCACGGTCAAGCGCAGGCTTTCCACCTGCTGACCGCCCGCGTCCAGTCCCACCGCGTCTATCTGGACCGGTGAGCTGCTGCCGCCGTCCCGTCTGGCCTTGAGGCTGGCCAGCGTGATCCCCGGCAGCTTGAGTTTGTCCGCCTCAGCACTTCCGCTCAGCTCGGCCCATTCGGTCAGCAATGGCGGCACCTGTAGATTGAGCAGCAAGCGACCATCCAGCGTGGGCGCACCCAGCTTGAGATTGCGCGCATCTACCCGCAGATTCCCGGGAGCACCGGCCTCCCGCGCGTAATCGACGCGATTGCCGCCCCAACCCAGGCTCAGTTCGCCGCTGGGCCAGCTGTCGGCCTCCCAGACGATCTCGCCCAGGCCGTCCAACTCCGCGCCCCGCAGTTGCCCACCCAGTTCTGCAATATCGGCGCGAACCCGAATCTCCTCAGCCTGGGTCACTCTCAGATTGGCCTGTAGCGAGACTTGCCCCGGCCACTCGGGCGCGATCAGCTCAGGCTTCAGCTCGGCAATTCGGGTCTGAAATGCCGCGACCATTGGCTCGAACTGATATTCGCCGCTGGCGTCGATATTGCCGGCATCGCTGAGCAGCTGAATATTGAGATCGCTCAGTCCTTCGGGAGTGCCCCGCCCGCTGGTCTCCAGTCGACCGGAAAGTTCGGCCCTTGCAATCTCCGCGCTCAGCTCGAAGCTGAAGGCCTGGGGATTGCCAGCAATCGCGATTTGGCCACTTTGACTGCTGAGCGCAGGCTCGATCTCGCCGTAGCGCAGCGCCTCCCAGCTCAGCTGCAGATTCCCCGAACCAGCGCTCTCCGCCAGGGGCCAATGGCCTGAAGCATCCAGGGTCAGCTCGGCAGGACCGGCGACCTGCAGCGCAGTCCCGTCCAGCTGAATACTTCCTTCTTCCAGGCTCGCGCTCAGCGGACTGAGCCGCACTGCGTAGCCTGCACCGTGCAGTTCCCCACTCAGCCGGCCACCGCTGGCGGTTCCGGACCCGCTCAGCTCAGCGTTCACCGGGCCCGGCGGCAGTGAGTTGCGCAGTTCAGCCTGTTCGCCCAGCGCCAGCGTCAATTCGGAACGCCAGGTCGGCTCCGTGGGGAGATCGCTTAGCTCGATGGTTGCCTGTCCATCGAGTTCTCCTTCGCTCTGCAGATGCAGCCGAAGCGCGCTGAGATCGCCTTCGCTGCGCAACACGATTTCGCTGTTCAACGGCGCTGCCAGCTGCGCGAGCAGATCCACTTCTCCCGCCCAGGCTTGTGCCGTATCCAGGCGCAGATCCAGCTGCACCACGCCGCGATCGACGATCTCACTGCGCAGCCCTTTGAGTTCGGCCACCGGCCCGATGACCGACAAGCTGTCGACCACCAGATCCGACTGCAGCAGCACGGTGCCCTCGGCGTCGTGAATCTCGATCTGCCCTATCTCGACCCGGGCGCTACGAATATCGACTGGCAAATCCAGAGCTGGCAGATCGAGCCTGAAGGGCCCAGGGTCAGCGGGCGCAGTCGGCTCGTCCACTGGCGGCGGCAGCTGAACCAAGATCCTGGCGATCTTGATCCCGCTGATGTTTACCTCGCCACCAAGCAGGCTGGTCGGGCTGTGATCGAGATCGAGCCCGTCCACTTCAACCCGCAAACCATCCTGGCTCCAGATCAATCGATCCGCACCGATAGGGCCGATAGCTCGACCGCGCAGACCTTCTGCGGGATCCAGTCCAGGGACCTGATTGAGCCCGATACGAAGTGCGCTGGTAGTCAGCGCGGCGAAACCGATCACGACCGCGACCAGCGCAAGCAGGCCCACCCCCACCCAACGGCGCTTGCCCATCCTCATAGCTCGGACCCGATGATCAGATGCAGCCGTATTGGGGTGTCCGGCTCGCTGACGCCCACCCCCAGGTCCAGCCTCACCAGTCCGATCGGTCCTCGCCAGCGTGCGCCTGCACCGACACTGACGACCGGATCGAACTGCCCAGTGTCGAAGGCATTCCCGGCATCGACAAACCCGGCGACGGCCCAGGGTCCACTCAGACGGCGCTCATACTCCGCTGACGCCATGGCCAGGAAGCGACCGCCACGCACCTTGCCGAGATCGTTTTCCGGCCCCAACTCCTGAAACGCGAAGCCGCGTATCGAACGATCACCGCCGGCGAAGAAGCGCAGCTCCGGCGGCAGCTTGTCGAAGTCTCCAACATAAGTGGCGCCCAGATCGCCGCGCAGGATGATGCGATCTCGGCTCTTGCCGCGCGGCAACACCCAGCGTAGCTGCGCCAAGCCCTGCACGAAGCTGGTGTCGCTGCCGATTCCGCCCGGTGCGGCACGCACCGTGAGATCCAGGCTGTAGCCGCGCCTGGGATCAGCAGCGGGGCGCAGGGTCGACCGCCTCAACTCCAACTGCGGATAAAACAGGGTCGAGGCACCGGGCACCTCGCCGACTTCGAAATCCCCGTCCACCAGGTTCAGCGACAGGGCCTGCTGCCAGTCACGCCAGCGGCCTCTGTAGGTCAGCGACAAGCGCTTCTGCTTGCTTTGCGAGGTGTCGGTGACCCGGTCGCTCCAGCGCGCCGAGCCCTCCAGTATTGGCCGGTTGGGACGATCCAGCGGCACCGAATAAACCACCGCTCCATAGCTGAACTTGTCCGAGAGCTCGGCCTCCACCCGCATCTGGTCGCCACGATGATTCATCCAGCGACGCTCCACCGACCCGCGCACGCCGGGACCGCTATCTGTGCCGAAAAACAACCCAGCGCGGTAGGCGGTCCGGGTTCCGGGCTCTAGCCTGACCTCAATCGGGACTTGTTCGGGCCCGAGGTTATCCACATCTGGTGCGACGTCGACGATGCTGAAATAGCCGGTGTCGGTGATCCGCCGCTGAAGTTCGAGCAGCTTGCTCAGGCGATATTCGTCTCCGGGCGCAAAGGGCACCAGTCGGGCCAGCCTCTTGTCGTCCACATGACTGCCGACAAAGCGGGTCTCGCCCAGGGTGTAGCGCTGCCCCGGGGAGAACACCAGCTTGATGTCCGCCTTTTGTTCAGCGCGGGTGACCGCCACCTCGGCGGCCTTGATCTCGGCCTCCAGATAGCCCTCGGAAACCAGCGCCTGGAATACCTTGGCCTTGCTGCCCTCGTAGGTGGGGTGATTGAACACCTCGCCGATCTTGGGCCGAAAACGCCGAATGGTTCTGGCTACCGCGCGATTGTCCGAAGCCTGAGCGACTTCGATATCGACTGCATTGATCAGCGTCGGCGGACCCGGGTTGACCTGATAGCGGGCCTCAAAATTGCCGTCCGCGCGCACCTCCAACAGGGGTTCGATCTCGGCCGAATACCAGCCGTAGGGCTCTAGGGCGCGACGTATCTGCTCGGGCGCGCGCTCGTGCAGCCGCCGAATCAGGGCCTCGCTGGCGTCCGGCTTGCTGGCCAGCGCGCGCAGTTCAACTGCGCGCCTCACCGAACCGGCGACCTCGTCATCGAGTCCGATGATCTCCACGCTGACCCGGTCAGGCGCCTTCGGCGGCTTCTTCTCCTGCGCCGCATTGACCACCATCGCGTGCAGCAGCACCGGCAGTATCCACACCCGCCGATCGCCGATCCACCGTTGACCCAAACGCAAACGCCTTCTCCTTAATATGCCGGCAACCCAATCGGCCATCATGCCCGATGTTGAGAGTAGTCAGTGTGCCGGGGGTAGCCAACAAGGCCGTTAATGCACTCTGACTGACGAACAGCCCCTTGGAAACTTATGGGCAGATCCCAGTCTAATGGGCCTATCCCCACAGAGGAGTGAAAAGCCAGCTATGGCCAATGATTCGTCCACTCAGAAGGCGCTGGTCCCGGTCACCGTGATTGCGCTCGTGGTTGCGGCCGCCCTGGGCGCCCATTGGACCCGCGATGGTGACGGCGTCGCAAACGCTGCCGTCGACGCGACCAGCGCAGCGCCAGCGACACAGTTGAGCCGCGCCAGCGCCCCGGCTGCACTCAGCGCCGGCGGTACCGCATTGCCTGATTTCCGCGCGATCGCACGCGACAACCGCGACGCCATCGTCAGCATCAACACACTCGGACAGCGTTCCGACGGTCAAATGGAAGGGGTTCCTGAGGAATTCCAGGAATTCCTGCGCCGTTTCGGTCAGGGCCAGCCCAATCCGCGACCCTCACAGGGCCTGGGCTCGGGCTTCATCATTTCAACCGACGGCACGATCCTGACCAACGCCCATGTGGTCAAGGATGCCGACACCATCACCGTCACCCTGGCCGACCGCCGGCAGCTCAGCGCCGAAGTGATTGGCTCTGATGAACGCACCGACGTCGCCGTGATCAAGGTCGAGGCCGACGATTTGCAGCCGGTTCACCTGGGTGACTCCGATGCGATGGAGGTGGGCGAGTGGGTGCTGGCGATCGGTTCCCCCTTCGGTCTGTCCTACACCGCCACCCAGGGCATCGTCAGCGCCACCGCGCGTTCGCTGCCCAATGAGGCCTTCGTTCCCTTTATCCAGACCGACGCCGCGGTGAATCCCGGTAACTCGGGCGGCCCGCTGTTCAACGCCAATGGCGAGGTCATTGGCATCAATTCCCAGATCCTTTCGCGCACCGGCGGCTATATCGGTCTGTCCTTCGCGATCCCGATCAAGACCGCGATTGCGGTGGCTGATCAGCTGAAGGAAAAGGGCTTTGTGGAACGCGGCTGGCTGGGCGTACTGATTCAGCCGGTGACCCGCGATCTGGCCGAAAACTTTGACCTGGACCGGCCGATTGGTGCGCTGGTGGCGCAGGTTTCCCCGAACAGCCCGGCCGAGCGCGCTGGCCTGGAGCCTGGCGACGTCATTTTGAAGTTCAACGGCGCCGAGGTGGAGGAATCACCGCAACTGCCGGCAATGGTCAGCGCACTGGCCCCCGGAACCGAGGTGAAGCTGCAGGTGTTGCGCGATGGCAAGCGCAAGCAGATTGATCTGACCATCGGCACCCTGGAGGAAGAGCGTGTCGCCCAGCGTGGCCCGATCAAGCGCCAGAGCGCTGACCGACTCGATCTGCGGGTGGCTGACCTGAGCTCGGACGAGCGCGAGCAACTCGGTGTCGACGAAGGCGGCGTGGTAGTGACCGACGCTGGGTCCGGCCCGGCCGCACGCGCCGGCATCCGCCCGGGTGATGTGATCCTGCAGGTCAACCGCAAGGCCGTGGCCGATGCCGACGGGTTCAAGGAACTGGTCGATGACCTCGACGACGATGACTCGGCGCTGCTGCTGGTCAAGCGCGGCGAGGGCGCACTGTTCCTGGTGGTGGAAGACCTCGGCTAGTACCGGACAGCCATCGAAGCAACCAACGCCCCGCAAATGCGGGGCGTTTTTTTTGCCGCTGCGCACACCTCGGGATGAGCCCGCGATGCTTCGGGGCTCAACAGATGAGACTCCACCGCACCGATTCCGGCGAGCCAGCTCTCGCTGCTAGCATCCAGTCTTCACCAATGTGGACGCGACCATGGAACTGCTCGGCCTGTTTGTCGTGGTCTTTCTGATCTACCTGCTGATCGCACCGATCATCGCCTGGGCCAAGGCAGGCAACGCGCTGACCCAGGCCCAGGAGAGTCTGCGCACCGTCTCGCTGCAGGCCAAGATCATCGGTCAACTGCGAGCCGAGGTGGATGCGCTCAAGTTAGCGCAGGCCGAGCCCCCACCAAGGCAAGAGGCAGCAACCGAAGCGCCGCCAGCGGCGAGGGCGGCACAATCACCCGCCGCGGCTAGCGCTGACCCATCCACCGAGGCAGTGACGCAGGCCGAGCGCGCCCCTGCCGCGGTGCAAGTCAGCGAGTCGGCGCCTGTGCTGGAGGATTCCCCGCCGTGGGAGGAGCTGCAGACGGATTCAGTCGACGAAGCGCTTTCAGCCGCAGAGTTCAGTCTGGATCTACCACCACCGCTGGTCGAACCGGCGGCAGCGGCCGCGTCGAGCCCGGTGCCGACGACCGAACCGAGCCAGTCGCCCTCGGCGGTACCAGAATCGATCGCAGCGAGCGCCTCCAACAGGGCAACATTCACGCTGCCCCCTGAGCCCACAGCAGCAGCGTCGGAAGCCACCGGAACAACCCCGGAGGCGTCGGCGCAATCGACGAGACAAGCCACGACGTCACCCAGGTCCGCGGCGCCGCCGCGGCGGCCGCCACCCCCGCGTACGCCCTCACCGCTGCAACAGATGTTTGCCAAGGGCCTCACTGCCGCACGCGAATGGCTGTTTGGCGGCAACCTGGTGGCCAAGATCGGTCTGTTGATCCTGTTCATCGGCGTCGCCTTCCTGGTCCGCTTTGCCTCCAGCTATGTGGTGGTACCGATCGAGGTGCGCCTGGCGCTGGTCGCAGCGGGCGCGATCGGTCTGCTCGGCTGGGGCTGGCGGATCCGCGGCTCGCGTCCGGGCATCGCGCTTCCTGCCCAGGGCGCAGCGCTGGCCACGCTGATGCTGGTCACCTTCGGTGCCTTCAAGAACTACCACCTGCTGCCGGCTGGTGCGACCTTCACCATGTTGTTAGTCCTGGTGGGCTTCACCTGCCTGCTGGCGGTGCTGCAGAACGCCCTGTGGCTGGCCATATTCGGCATCTCTGGCGGATTTGCGGTGCCGATTCTGACCTCCACGGGTGGCGGCAGCCATGTCGCCCTGTTCAGCTACTACGCCCTGCTCAACGCCGGCGTACTGGCGATTGCGCTGTACCGTTCCTGGCGGGTACTCAATCTGATCGGCTTCGCCTTTACCTTCATCATCGGCACCGCCTGGGGCGTCCAGCGCTACCAGCCGGAGCACTACTTGAGCTCGCAGTTCTTCCTCGCGCTGTTCATGCTGTTCTACATCGCAATCGCGGTGATCTTCGCCTGGCGTCAGGCGCCCAAGCTGCGCTCCTACGTGGACGGCACCCTGGTCTTCGGCATGCCCACGGTGGCGATGGGGCTGCAGTACGGGATGGTCAAGGATTTCCACCTCGGCCCTGCCCTGTCGGCCATGGCCTTCGGCCTGGTCTACGCGCTCACCGCCGCGGGACTGTGGCGCTGGCGCCGCGGTTCGCTGCGCCTGCTGGTGGAATCCTTCCTCGCCCTTGCGCTGATTTTCGGCACATTGGCGATCCCGCTGGCGCTGGATGGCCGCTGGACTTCGGCAGCCTGGGCGCTGGAGGGCGCCGGAATCCTCTGGATCGGCCTGCGCCAGCGTCAGCCGCTGGTCTGGCGCTTCGGCCTGCTGGTGCAATTCGGCAGCTGGATCGCCTTTTTCAAGTCGGTCACCGGGCTGGATCCGATCAGCGCCCTGGGCGAGCACCTCTGGCTGGGCTTTGGCGTGCTTGGCGCCACCGCCGTATTCCTCGCCCTGAGCCTGCGTCGCCACGTGCGGTCGGGCTACCACGAGGACAGCGGCAGCGCGGCGCGCTGGAGCCAGCTCGCCGGGCTGTTCATGATTGCCGCGGTGGTCTGGATCCTGTGTGGCCTGTGGGTGGAAATCTGGCTCAGGGTCAGCGGTGAGGATCGCGCCAGCCTGCTGGTGGTCAGCGCGATCATTCTGGTCTACGCCCTGCAGTGGCTGGGCGAGCGCGCCGGCTGGCAGCTGCCAAGGATGCTGGCCGGTGCGGTGACCGCGATTACCGGACTGACCTTTATCGGCCTGATGAGCCGCTACATGAACTGGTCGAACCAGGCCAGCGGCGAGTACCAGAACCTGGCGCAGGTGCTGGCCAGCGGCTCGCTGATCGGAGGGGGACTGCTCGCGGCCGCCGCGTGGATTTCGGCACTGGGATTCAAGCAGCATGCGCAGATCGCCCAGGAACAGGGCGACGATCCGGCAACCGCGCTGCGCTACAGCCAGTGGTGGCTGTGGGGCACCGTGTTCTGGGCCAGCGGATTCGCCCTGCACGGCCTGGCCCACGCGCTCAGCTGGGTGAGCGGTGCATCCGATCCAACCCTGCCCTGGCACGCCATGCGCTTCTGGCCCACCTATGCCGTGCTGCTGGCAATCAGCGGATGGCTGTGGCGCTGGGCCAGCGGCCGTTGGCAGATGCCCGGCCACGCCCACGTGGTGCTGGTGCTGTGGCCGGCGCTGACCGCCACCGGGGTCTATCTGTTCCTGGTGCACCTGTCGTCGGATCTACCCAGCTTCAATCATTTGCTCACCTTCAACTGGTCCGCACCTGCGCCGGCTGACGGCGCGCTGCTGGGCTTCCTCGGCGGGCCGATCAGCGGTGCATTGATCCTCGGCGCGCTGATCTGGCACGGACTGGATCGGGTGACTGAGGCTCGTCGGACGCCGACCATCAGCGAGGGCCAGCGCTCCGGCAGCCAGCTGGTCTGGACCATTGGTCTGACCCTGATCACCGCCATCCCGCTCGTCGATTGTCTTGCACTGTTTACCACCCACCTGCTGGTTGAACTCGGCGCCACCAGCAGCGCCGCTCGCGGCTGGCTGAGCTTCGTCGACGCCCGTTTGATCTGGATGAGCCTGATTGCAGTTGCCGGGATCGCGCTGGCACAACGCCGGCCACGGCTGGCCTGGCTGGCCTTCCCGGCCGCGCTGGTCCAGGGCCTGGCCAGCCTCTACTGGATCGGACATCTGTACGTGGACCAGCACTTGCCGCGGCTGGGAAGCGGTCTCGCCATGGGCGTGCTCTGGCTCAGCCTGATGTGGTGCCTGCGACAGCTTCGCGCCCGCCAGGAACTGCCGCAGCCCGCGCTGCAGCTGGCCCATTTCGGCCGGGTGATTGCGCCCTGGCTGATGCTGCCGGCGCTGGTGTCGCTGAATCTGCTGCCGCTTTTCGGCAATGGCAGCGGCACTGCCGACGGCTGGGTGATCGCCGGCATCTGGCCCGACTACATTGCGGCCTGGCTGTCGCTGACCCTGCTGGTGCTGGCCTTGCGTCAGGTACGCAGCAACGGCTGGCCGCTGCAGCCCCTCGGAGACTGGTATGGCCGCTGGGTAATCCCCGCGGCGGCGGCCTGGGCGCTGCTGCTGGCGATCTATTGGAACTTGCGCCAGGACGGCAGCATGCAACCCCTGCCCTATCTGCCGGTGCTCAATCCACTCGACCTCACCAGCGGCTTCGTTGCGCTGCTGTTGGCCAATCTGTATCGCCTGCATCGGAGCGCCTTCGGTCCCGCGCAGCGGCTTTGGCTGCTGCGCGCGTCGATGGCGCTCGTCTTTGCCTGGTTCAATCTGATGCTGCTGCGGACTGCTGCGCAGTATCTGGGGCTGCCCTATCGCTTCGATCCGCTGTATCAGTCGCAGTTTGTGCAGGCGATGCTGTCGCTGGTGTGGACCCTGTGTGCCTTTGCGCTGATGCGCTACTCGATCCGGCGGCTGTCCAAGCCACTGTGGATGGCCGGCGCCGCGCTGCTGGCGGTGGTGGTGGTCAAGCTGTTCGTGATCGACCTGAAGAACGTTGGCAGCATTGCGCGAATCGTCTCCTTCATGGGCGTTGGTGGACTGATGCTGCTGATTGGCTATCTGGCCCCGCTGCCGCGCAGTCCAGAGGCTGAAGCCGAAGCGACCGACGACGATTCGACCGCAGCCCGAGCGGAGGCCCCATGAGCTATCGATTCCTCGCGCTGATGCTGGTCATGCTGTTGCCCGCCGATGTGCTGCTGGCGCAGCCCGTCGAACCCAAGCCCAACGACTTCGCGCTGCGGATTCCATTGCGCACCAGCGGTGACAACGGCGTGGTCCAGTTCACCCTGCCGGCGTCGGTGTATCAGGCCTCCACCCTGCCGGAACTGGCCGATCTGCGCCTGTTTGGGGAGGACGGCAAGTCGCTGAACTTTCATCTCTATCGCACGGCAGTCGACGCTGACGTCAGTCTTCACGATCAGGTGGCCACCCAGTTCCCGATCTGGAGCGAGTCAACGCTCACCGATCAGCAGCTGACCCTGAGCGTATCGACGGCAACCGACGGCAGCCTGAGCTGGACCCGGGGTCAGCCGGAGCAAAAGCCGGCGGCGAAGTTGAGCGCGATTATTCTGGACCTGGGGCCTGATCAAGACCAATCGAGGCTGGTTTCACTCAAGTTCTCCGAGCCGCAACCAGCCACCGACTATCAGGCGAAGATCGCCGTCTCGCGCAGCGCGGACCTGCAGCGGTGGGATCTGGTGGCGCAAAACACGCTGGGCTGGTTCAGCAGTCAGCACGGTGATCAACAGCTGCGCCAGGACAGCATCGCGATCAGTTCAGGCAGCGGCCGTTATCTGAAACTGCAGTGGCGCGAGGGCGAACCGCGCTTGTTCGGTCGAATCAGCGGCCGCTGGCAGCGCGAAACGAGCGTCTCAGCGCAGCTACTGAGCTGGACTTTGCAAGGGAATCCCGGCCACTTCGACAATGACTACATCTATGCAGCCAGCCCGGCGATTCGCGCCACCGAAGTGGACCTGCAGCTGGCTGAGCCAAATACGGTCATGGCGGTCGTGATCGGCCGCTACGATCCCCTACGCCAGGGGCCGCAGCGCTGGCGCTTCCACCCGGAGATCCAGTCCACCTTCTACCGACTCACCCATCAGGGCATTGAGCGCCAGTCCAGCAGCATCCAGATACATGGAATCGCCACCTCGCAATGGGTACTCCGACTGGCCGATGCTACCCGCAGTCCGCCACAACTGACCCTCCGCTGGCAGGCGCAAACCCTGGTGTTTCTCAGCCCGGGCCGGCACACAGTCCTTGCAGTCGGCGCGAATCCCGATAGGGTCCGCCAATGGCCCTCTCGGCAACTGCCGCTGAATCGCGTAGCGCCCGGTTACAGCACGGCGGAAATCGCGCGGCTGGAAAGGGCCCAGATCGATAGCGATGCGCCGGTGGTGGAGGCGGACGCCAGCGCCCCGGCCGGCACGGCACAAGCATCCACCGACTATGACCGTCGCTGGATGCTCTGGGCGGTCCTGACCTTCGGAGTTCTGCTGCTCTCCGCGATGAGCTGGCAGCTCTATCGTCAGCTCAACAAGGACTCGGCAAGCCCCTGATCAGCCATCGGTCTCGATCGCCGCCGCAGCGCTGGCGTCGGCCTCCACGTGCTCGAACCAGCCGATGGTGTAGAGCACCTGGGCGAGCATGTGGCTGGGACGCAGGTTGATCCCATGTGAGGCGCCAGGCACCCGCACCAACGCGCTCTTGATTTGGCGCAACTGCAGCGCCTGGTAGAACTGTTCTGCCTCACTGATCGGGGTCCGGTGATCGGATTCTCCAGTAATCAGCATGGTCGGGGTGGTGACCTTACCGACATACATCAGCGGGGAGCGGTCCAGATAGTGCTTGGGGTCCTCCCAGGGCATTGCCGGGAACCAGTAGCGGGTAAAGAACGGATAGGCGTCGGCAGTCAGTGAGAAGCTGATCCAGTTGATCACCGGCTTGGCCACTACCGCGGCACGGAAGCGGTCTGTATGGCCCACGATCCAGGAAGTGAGCACCCCACCACCAGAACCGCCAGTCACGAACAGGCGCTTCGTATCGACATAGCCTTCGGCGATCACCGCATCAACCGAGGACATCAGATCATCGTAATCGTGGCCTGGATAGGCGTTCTGGATCAGATTGGTGAACTGCTCGCCGTAGCTGGTGCTGCCGCGCGGATTGACGTACAGCACCACATAGCCGTGGGCCGCGTAGAGCTGGGTTTCCGGGGCAAAACGCGGGCCATAGTCGGCGTGCGGGCCACCGTGAATCTCCAGCAGCAGCGGATACTTCCTGGCCGGATCAAAATGCGGGGGCTTGACCAACCAGCTCTGGATCCGCAGGCCATCGGCGGAGGACTCCACCCAGCGCTCCTCCACCTCGCCCAGAATCCGATACGGGAGGATGTCCGCGTTCAGATCGGTCAGCGACCTGGGATTGCCGCGCTTGTCCAGATAGGCCAAATCGGCTGGCCTGCTAGCGTCTCCACGGGTATAGACCACCACACCGCCGTTGGCGTCCAGATCGCCGCCACCATAGGGGCGTCCCATGGCGGTACCGCCAAATTGGCGATCCAGCACCTTGACCGGTCCGCCCTTGCGTTCCACATAGCCCAGCACATCCTGTCCCTGATCGCCATAGACCAGATACAGGCCGCGACTACCCTGGTCCCAGGCCATTCCTGATATCGAACGGTCGAGGTCGTCGGCAAGCTGGCGCGGAGTGCCGCCGCTGGCTTCCATGATCCACAGAGCGGTGCTGTGGGCGGCCAGCTTGCGATCGTCAAAACCCAGCCAGGCCATCCAACGCCCGTCCGGGGAAAGGCTCGGTGCCTGATCCGGGCCGTCGCGATCGGTCAGCGCGGTCAGTTTCCCGCTGGCCACATCAAGGCGATAGATCTCGCTATCGAGCGGGTCGGTATCAACATTCTGGTTGGCGCTCAGCAGCAGGCTGCGACCATCGGCGGTCCACGCCAGCGCGCCGCGGTAGTCGATCTCGCCGAAGGTCAGCTGCCGGGCCGAACCGCCCTCGGCGGGCAGGACGAAAATCTGGCTGGCGCCGCTGTCCAGGTAGCCTTGTCCATCTGCGCGATAGCGCATCTCCTCAATCACCTTGGGCGGTGCCGCCCACTCGGCGCCCTTGGGTGCCGTGGGCAATTTGGCCCAACTCACCGCCGGCTTGGGGACGAACATCGAGAAGGCCAGCCAGGTCCCGTCCGGTGACCAGCGCAGGCCGCTGGGCCCGCTGGCCAGACTGGAGATCGCGGCACTGCGACCGCTGTCCATCCAGCGCACATGGACCTGTGCGGATTGACCATCACGCTGCACCCAGGCCAGCCGCTTGCCATCGGGAGACCACGTGGCCGAACCGGCATTGACCCCTGCGCCGGTCAGCGGCTGGTGCAGATCGCTGCCAATGCCGCGCAGCCACAATGCCGAGTTTCGGCGATCCTTCAGCCGGTCGAAGCTCATCCGCTGATAGACCACGCTGCGGCCATCGGGTGCGACTACCGGATGATCGGCCCACTCCAGCTCGAACACATCCATTGGCTGGAGGCTGCTGGGTCCGTTTTCCGCCCAGCCAGCGGTGCAAAGCATCAGGCCAAACAGGAGGGCTGACAGTCGATCAGGGCGCATGGCGATCCTTGTTTGCGGCAGCAAAGTTGCCCGATGCTAAAGCATCCAGGCAGCGGGAGTGTGCATCTGCCCGCAGAGGTTGCGATGATTGGCAAATACTGATCGCAACAGATGCCCATGAACCCCATCGTCTACGCCATCCCTGTGTTCTTTGCGCTGATGCTGATTGAAGCCGGTGTGGGATGGCGCCGCGGCGTTACCGTCTACCGTCTGGGTGATGCAATCAGCAGCATCGGACTGGGTACGGTGTCACAGGCACTCGGCTTGCTGTCAAAGGCCTTCAGCCTGGGGGTCTATGTGCTGGTCTACGAGCACTGGCATTGGTTCAGCCTGACTGATGACGCAATCTGGGTCTGGGTGGTGGGTCTGCTGTTCTACGATTTTCTGTATTACTGGCATCACCGGCTGGGACATGAAGTGTCGGTGCTGTGGGCCGCGCATGTGGTCCACCACCAAAGCGAGGAATTCAACCTCAGCACTGCGCTGCGCCAGACCAGCAGCAGCTTTCTGCTCGGCTGGGCCTTCTATCTGCCAATGGCGCTGATCGGCTTTCCGCCGCTGGTCTTCGTGGTGGTGGCGCTGATCGATCTGCTCTATCAGTACTGGATCCATACCGAACAGATCGGTCGCCTGGGCTGGTTTGACCGGGTGTTCGCCTCGCCTTCCAATCACCGGGTCCATCATGCAGTCAACGATCGCTATCTGGACCGGAACTACGGCGGCATTCTGATCTTGTGGGATCGAATCTTCGGCACCTTCGTCGAAGAAGACGAACGCGAGCCGCCGGTCTATGGCACCCGCGCCCCGCTGCGTTCACTGGATCCGATCAAGGCGAATCTGCAGGTCTATGCGCAGCTGCTGCGCGACAGCTGGCGGACCAGGCGCTGGTCCGACAA
>JAGRJL010000210.1:36579-44379 GCA_020442775.1 Lysobacterales bacterium
CCCCGTTCGATCTCGACGCTGCCAAGCAGAAGTATCAGCCGCTCACGCCGCGAGCGGTCGGAATCTATGCGCTGGCCCAGTTTGCCCTCACCATCGTGGCGACGACCGCTCTGCTCGCAGTCAGCCCCCAGCTGAGCATGTCGGCGCTGATTCTGGCCTGCGCCTGGGTGATTTTGACCCTGAGCAGCCTTGCTGGACTGCTTGAGGGGCGTCTGAACTGGGCAACGGAGTATCTTCGCCTGGGCGCACTGGTACCCGTGCTCGCGCTTGACCAGAGCCCTGTTGCGATGGCGCCGAATCTCCTGCGCGTGGTGCTGGTGGTGATCGCGCTGAGCCTGTTTCACGCCAAGCGCACCGCCGCGGTCACCCACAGCAGTGAACAACTGCGGGAACCTTCCTGAATCGACGTGGTCTACCGCGCTTGCCGTCGGCGCCGTTGCGACCAATTGCCGCCCTGCTGACTCCTTTCCGGGCGAGCCCGGAAGGCCTGCGCTGCGGCGCAAGAACCGGCGCGATGCAGCAACTGCCTGAACTTGCAGCCAACCTGGTGACCCAAGGATTTTCGAAAACGAATGATGGACAGCGCAACTATCAATCCCACCTATCAGGCCTTTGCCCAGCTGCGCGAGATCATGAATCAGCGCATCGTCGGCCAGAGCCGCCTCAATGAGCGTCTGCTGCTGGCGCTGCTGGCCGACGGCCACATGCTGGTGGAAGGCGCACCCGGGCTGGCCAAGACCACCGCGATCAAGTCGCTGACCGATCACATCGAGGGCAACTTCCACCGAATCCAGTTCACTCCGGATCTGTTGCCAGCCGATCTCACCGGCACCGAGATCTATCGTCCCCAGGAGCATCGCTTCGAGTTTCAGCAGGGGCCGATTTTCCACAACCTGATTCTTGCCGACGAGGTCAACCGTGCACCGGCCAAAGTGCAGTCGGCGTTGCTGGAAGCGATGGGCGAACGCCAGGTCACGGTCGGCCGGGTGACCTATCCGCTGCCGCGCCTGTTCCTGGTGATGGCCACGCAGAATCCGATTGAGCAGGAAGGCACCTACCCGCTACCCGAAGCGCAGCTGGATCGCTTCTTGCTGCACGTTCGCATCGGCTATCCGGATGCGGGCAGCGAACGACTGATCCTGGAGCTGGCGCGCAACGCCGCGCGAGGCGAAGGCGCTGCGCCCGAAGCAGCCATGCCGCCGATCTCGGAACAGGCGATTTTTGCCGCTCGCCGCGAAATCGTTGACCTGCACATGGCGCCGAATCTGGAGGAGTATCTGATCGCGCTGGTGCTGGCCAGTCGCAATCCGGAGCCCTGGGGTGAGGACCTGGCCCGCTGGATCGCCTTCGGCGTGTCGCCGCGCGGATCCATTGGTCTGGATCGATGCGCTCGGGCGCATGCCTGGCTGGCGGGGCGCGACTATGTGTCACCGGCCGATATCCAGGCAGTGGCCCCCGATGTGCTGCGCCACCGGCTGCTGGTCAGCTACGAAGCGCAGGCCGAAGGGATTGATTCGGACCGGGTGATCGCCGAGTTGATCAGTCGCGTTCCGGTGCCCTGAGTTGTTCAGAGCGAGCAACCGCTAGTTCTCGATGACAAGCACCGACTGGTCCATCAACGCCGGCGATCTGATCGCCCTGGAGCGAGAGGCCCGGGCCCTGGGCATCCGTCCTGGGCGACCGGTGACTTCTGCCCTGGCCGGCAGTCACGCCTCACGCTACAAGAGCCGCGGCGCGGATTATCTGGAGTCGCGTCCCTATCAGCCCGGCGACGACGTCCGCCAGTTGGACTGGCGGGTGACCGCACGCACCGGCAAGGTTCACACCAAGCTGTTCACCGAGGAGCGCGAACGGCCGGTGCTGATGCTGATCGACCTCGCGCCGTCAATGTATTTCGGCTCGCGCCGGGTGCTCAAGGCGGAACTGGCGGCGGAAGTGGCGGCCCTGCTGGGTTGGGCAGCAGTGCACAGCGGCGACCGGATCGGCGCGGTACTGGCGCTGGAACCTGATCACCATGAGCTGGCCCCCGCCGGCGGTCGGCGCGGCGTGATGCGCCTGATCCAGGCGCTGGTCCGCAGCGTTCCCGAAGGCGCCCGTTCGCTGCAGCGGCCGGCCGGCCTGGCCAATGCGCTGGGCCGTCTGCAGCGACTGGCGCGACCCGGCGCCCTGACCCTTTTGATCAGCGATTTTTACGAACTAAGCGAGGATGCCGAACGTCGTCTGAGTGCGCTGCGCCGGCATCAGGACCTGCGCGCGTTATGGCTGACCGACCCGCTGGAAGATCTGCCGCCGCCACCCGGCCGCTATGCAGTCACCGATGGCCAGCGTCGCGCCTGGTTGGACGCCCGGTCTGCCCGGGTTCGCCAGCAGTATCACGAGGGTTGGGAAACCCATGTGGCGCGCCTCAAGGGCACCATGGACGGCCTGCAAATACCGCTGACCCGGCTGAGCACCGCCGAACCACCGGCGCAGACCCTGATTCGCGCGATTGGCAATCAACGCCGCGGCGCTCCCAGCTTCAGCGCATCGAGACGTTGATGGCCGGCCCCGCACCCACCGGCCCGGCGCTGCGCGACCTCCATCTGCCCGGAGAACCCTCGTGGTTCCCGCCGGCACCAGGATGGTGGCTGCTGGCCGTGCTACTGATCATTGCCGCGATCGTGCTGCTGCGCTACTGGCAGCGTCGCCGGCGCCGACGATGGGTGGCTGGCGCAGCCTATCGCGAATGGCTGGCGCTCAAGTCCCGATACCAGCGAGGCGCGCCAGCCGAAGGATGCCTGCGCGAGCTTTCGGCTCTGCTGCGCCGTGCTGCACTGCGGATCGATGGCGACGTGGCGCAGCTGCACGGCAGTGAGTGGGCCCGCTGGCTCGATCAGCAACTGGGCCGGGAGGCCTTCGCCGGGACCCAGGGCGAAGTCCTGATTGAGGGGGTCTACCGCAATCAGCCGGTGGGAGACTTGTCTTCGGTGATGAGCATCAGCGGCGAGTTGATCAGACAGCTGGAGCGCAGAACATGAGCTTCGAGTTTGCCTGGCCGTGGGCGCTGTGGCTGGCCCCGCTACCGCTGCTCGCGCTGCTGCTGCCGCCGGCTTCCAGCGTCGGCGCCGCGCTCCGGGTACCTTTCATGGAGCGCCTGGGCGCGCAGCTGGATCAGCGTCAGGGCAATCGCGCGCGGATTCTCCGGGGGCTGCTGCTGACGAGCATCTGGGCTCTGCTGGTTGCGTCCGTGGCCCGTCCGATCGAGCTCGGCGAACCGGTCGCGCAGCCGACCAGCGGCCGCGATGTGATGCTGGCGGTCGATCTGTCCGGCTCGATGGACACCAAGGACATGCAGATCCGCTCGCAGATCGTCAATCGACTGACCGCGCTGAAGGTCATCATGGGCGAATTCATCAGCCGCCGACAGGGCGACCGGGTAGGCCTGATCCTGTTCGGTCGCAATGCCTATCTGCAGAGCCCCTTGAGCTTCGACATCGGTACCGTGCGGCAACTGCTGGAGGAAGCGGAGATCGGGCTGGCCGGCAAGGAAACCGCGATCGGTGATGCGCTGGGACTGGCGGTCAAGCGGCTGCGCGACCAGCCTGCCGAGCAGCGGGTACTGATCCTGGTCACCGACGGTGCCAACACCGCCGGCAGCATTGAGCCGCTGAAGGCCGCCGAACTGGCCGAGGCAGCCAAGGTCAAGATCCACACCATCGGCATCGGCGCCGACCGGATGGTGCAGCGCAGCCTGTTCGGTGATCGGGTGGTCAATCCCTCGGCCGAACTGGATGAGCCCACCTTGCGCAAGATTGCCGCGCAAACCGGCGGAGAATACTTCCGCGCGCGGGACACCGCGGAGATGAATCGGGTCTACACAGAGATAGACCGCCTGGAGCCGATCGAGCAGGATGATCAGGCATTGCGGCCAATCATTGAGCTCTATCCCTACCCGCTGACGGTGGCCATCCTGCTCGCCTGTTTGGCCTTGTTCGCAGCCATGTCGTCGCAGCGCTGGGGCTTTGCCCAGTGAGCGAGTTCCTGCCCATGCAACTCGGTAGCCTGGTTGTGCTGCGTCCGCTCTGGCTGCTGGCCCTTGTGCTGCTGCCGCTGTTCTGGCGTTTCAGCCCGCAAGGCGGCGCCGAGAGAGGTGCCTGGCGTCAGGTGGTCGACGCGCGCTTATTGCCCTTTCTGATCCAGGGCAACATCGCCCAAACCAGCAGTTCACCCCGACCCTATCTGATCGCCGCGCTGGCGCTGGCCATCCTCGGGCTCAGCGGCCCGGCATGGGACCAGCAGCCGTTGCCGCTCGCCCACAGCCAGTCCGCCCGCGTCGCGGTCTTCGATTTGTCACCATCGATGGGCGCAGCCGACCTCAAGCCCGATCGGCTGACTCGTGCGCGATTCAAGCTGATCGATTGGCTCAAGCAGCACAAGGATGGCCAAACCGGACTGGTGGTTTTTGGCGGCCAGGCATTCGCGGTGGCTCCATTGACCAGCGACAACGCCACCTTGATCAATCTGGCCGAGGTGCTGGACCCCGATCTGATGCCGCTGCGCGGCGCGCGTGCCGATCTCGGCATCGCCGAGGCAATGCGCCTGCTGGAAGGTGCCAACATCACCGGTGGCGAGATTGTTTTGTTCACCGATGGCATCAATCGCGCTGCAGTGCAGATGGAGGACACCTTGCGTCAGCGCGACATCCGCGTTTCGGTGCTTGCGGTGGGAACCGCGGCCGGCGCGCCAATCGCAGCCCCTGGCGGCGGCTTCATCAAGGATGCGCAGGGCAATATCGTGCTGCCCAAACTGGACCGACAGCGGCTCCAGGGGCTCACCAGCGCCACCGGCGGGCGCTACGCGCAGATCACCGCCGATGGCCGTGATCTGGCGCTGCTGCGCAGCGACCAGGACCGGGAATTGAACCAGCTGCCGTTACTCGCCGAAGGCGCAGAGCAGCGGCAGAGCAGTTACTGGGTCGACCGCGGCCCCTGGCTGCTGCTGGCCGCGCTGCCCTTCTGTGCTCTGTGCTTTCGTCGTGGCTGGTTCCTGTTGGCGCTGCTGATGATTGCCCCCCAGTTCGCAGCGCCGACCCCCGCAATGGCGCAGGATGCCGTCGCCGAAGCGAACGCGCAGGCTCAGCCTGAAAACACCGGATTTGGCTGGCGCGATCTCTGGTTGCGACGAGATCAGCAAGCCTTTCGCGCGATGCAGGAATCCGACTACGCGCGCGCGGAGGCGCTGGCCCCGGAACCAGCCAGGCGCGGCGCTGCCGCTGCGGCTGCGGAACGCTGGAAGGATGCGGCCGAGCACTTCGCGAAGGCCGATGGCGCGCCCGCAGAGGATGCCTACAACGAAGGTACGGCGCTTGCCCAGGCCGGTAAGTACGCTGAAGCGCTGGAGGCGCTTGATCGAGCGCTGAGCATCAATCCCGATCACGCCGATGCGCTGGCCAACAAGCAGGCGATCGAGGACTGGCTGCGGCAGCAACAGCAGGACCAGCAGCAGGACGGCGAGAAGCAAGATCAGCAACAGGGTGAACAGCAGGACGGCGAACAACAACAGGGTCAGCAGCAAGACGGCGAACAACAACAGGGTCAGCAACAGGACGGCGAGCAGCAGCAGGGTCAGCAGCAAGACGGCGAGCAACAGCAGGGCGACCAGCAGCAGGACTCGCAACAGCAAGACGCGCAACAGCAAAGCGAGCAAGGCAAAGACCCGCAGCAGGAAAGCGAGCAAGCGGCGGGCCAGCAATCAGGCGACGACCAGCAGCAGACCGGCGAACAGCAACAGGGCGAGCAATCAGATCAAGACAACGATGATGCCGATTCGGAGCAGACTCAACCCAGCCCCAGCTCGGACCCCGAAGAGCCTGCCGAAGACCAGCAGCAGACCAATGCGCAGGCCCAGGCCCAGGAGGGCGATGGCAATGAAGCGAACAGCCAGGCGGCGCAGCTTCAGGAACTGGACGAGCTCGATCCGGAACAGCGCCAGGCGCTGGAGCAATGGTTGCAGCGAGTGCCCGATGACCCCGGCGGATTGCTGAGAAGAAAGTTCCAGATGGAGGCACGCCGCCGCCCGCCGCCTCCAGATTCGGCAGATGAGGAAGATTCGCAATGGTGACCCCCAATCGACAGCTGCGATGGCGCTGGGTGCTTGCGCTCACCCTGTTGCTGTGGACACCGCTGGCGCTGGCCGATCTGCAAGTCGCTGCCCAGCGTCAGAGCATGGCAATCGGCGAAACGCTGGGCCTGACTATCAGCAGCAACGATGGGCTGGACCTGTCTGCGCTCGATCTCAGTCCGATCGAAGCTGACTTCCAGATCCTGTCGCGCTCTTCCAGCACTTCCATTTCTCTGATCAATGGCGTGCGCACCAATCAGATGGCGCTGCAGTTGGAACTCAGCCCCAGGCGCAGCGGGGTGCTCTCGATCCCCCAGTTGAGCCTGTCCGGCCAGAGCAGTCAGCCGCTGCAGATCCAGGTCAGCGCCGCCGCACAGGTCAATCCCAGACTGGACCGCAGCCGAGACTTCATTCTGGAAGTCGAGGTCGATACCGAAACACCCTATGTCCAGCAGCAGATCCGCTACTCGGTCAAGCTCTACTTTGCGATCTCGCTCAGTGACGGTAACTTGAGCGAACCGACTTCAGATAGCGCCCTGATCGAGCGCATGGGACAGGATGCGAGCTATCGCACCCAGATCGATGGCCGCACCTATCAGGTCGTGGAGCGCCACTACGCGATCACGCCCCAGTCCAGCGGCACTCTGTCGATCGCGCCGGTCACACTGAATGGTCGGCAGTCGCGCGGTCGCGGATTCTTTGATCGCGGTCAGCCCATCAGCCTGGCTTCCCGCGAAGTGCTACTTCAGGTCAAGCCACGCCCTCCCGGCTATGGTGCGGATCCCTGGTTGCCGGCGCGATCGCTGGCCTTGACCGAGAGCATCGGCAGTGCTCCGGCACGAGTAGGAGAGCCGCTCACCCGCACGCTCAACCTGGCAGCAGTTGGAATCCCCGAGAGCCTGTTGCCTACCCTGCAGATGCCGGCCACCGACCGCTATCAGGTCTATCCGGACCAGCCAGCGCGCAACGGCAGCAGTCAGGACGGCTGGTTGATTGCAGAGCTGGAGCAAAAGATCGCGATCGTACCGAGCCAGCCTGGGACGCTGGAACTGCCCGCGATCGAGGTTCGCTGGTGGGACGTCACCAGCGACGAGATGAAAACCGCCCGAGTGGAGGCTAGCACCATCGAGGTACTTCCGGGCGCCTCCCCAACCTCGACACCTGCCCCGGCGGCCGATGGGGCTCTTGCGCCGAGCAGCGCCCCCCAGAGTTCCACAGCGGCCGGGCAATCCGCGCCAGGCAAGTTCACCAGAGATGGCTATTTCTGGGCAGGCATCTTTGCCGGTATGTGGCTGCTGACCCTGATCCTGTGGCTGCGTGACCGCCGTGGCAGAGCAATGCCGACCGCGGATATTGGTGGCCAGCCACCAGCAGCGGGGATCAGCGCCGCCCGGCGAGCGATGGCTCAAGCATGTAAGGCCAACGACCCCACAGCCGCCGAACGCGCCGCACTGGATTTGTTCCGTGCTCGGGGCGGCAATAGCTTGCCGAGCGCGATGGCTCTGGCCCAGTCACTACCGGAAGGCGCGGCCAGGAATGCTCTGGCATCACTGGACCGGGTCCGCTTCAGTAACGGTGAGCAAGCGTGGAGCGGCTCCGCCCTGTTGGACGCGGTTGACCAGATCACCCCGCCGGTCACCCGGGCCACGACCCCCGGCAGCGGGTTGCCGCCTTTGTATGCAGGCAGACCACACTAGCCCG
>JAGRJL010000211.1 GCA_020442775.1 Lysobacterales bacterium
GCGCCGATGGTGGTCAACGCCGAGGACGTGCATTGCCGGCGCCACGCCCGGCGACTGAATCGACCGGTTCTGTGGTTTGCGCTGAGGCCGCCACGACCCAGCGTGACCCAGGGCGCAAAGCAGCTGGCGGGCGTCATGACGGTTGTTGATGGAGCCATCTGTCTGCTCCGCGGCAAGCAGCAGCGAAAGATCATCGAGGTCACTCAGATACCCGCCACCCACGGCGGCAACGCCAGCCACAACGTGGCCAATGCGCTGGCAGCAGCCGCCGCGGCAGTGGCGATGAAGGTCCCGCTCGAGGCAATCCGCGAAGCACTGTCGACCTTCGGCGCTGACCCCGGCGACAACCCGGGCCGCGCAACCCTGTTCGAAATCAACGGCGCGCGGGTGATGATGGACTTCGGCCACAATCCCGAAGGAGTGCGCGCGATCTTCCAGATCACCGAGCGTCTGCCGCGCAAGCGGCTGCTGGTCAGTTTTGGACAGGCCGGCGACCGGACAGACCAGGCGATGCGCGATTTGGCCGACGCATTGGCCGATCAGATCCCGGACCGGGTGATAATCAAGGAGATGAACAAGTATCATCGCGGCCGCGGCGCCGGAGAGATTCCGGCGCTCCTGCGTGACCAGTTGCTGATCCGGGGTTTGACTCCCGAGCAGCTGGCCGAGGCGCATTCAGAAGACGAAGTGCTCGAGCAGACCCTGGCCTGGCTGCAACCCGACGACCTGGCCATATTGTTCGTGCACAGCGATATTGAGCGAATCAGTGCGGAACTGGCGCGGCTTGCGGCCCAGCCAACCGGCAACGCTCCCTAGTTCGATTCATAGAGGTAGAACGCCATGCAAGTTTCAGAAGTCCGCGCCGTCATCAGCGGTGGCGCCTCCGGTTTGGGATTCGCTGCCGCTCAGCGGCTGGTGGATGGCGGCGCACAGGTCGCGCTGATCGACATCAATGACGAACAGGGCGCCAACGCCGCCGCCGAGCTGGGTCGCAGTGCGCACTACTATCACGCCGACGTGACCAGTGAGGCCAGCGTGGTGGAAGCGCTGGCGGCTGCCATGCGCGACATGGGCGGATTGAATGTCGCACTGAACTGCGCCGGCGTGCTCGGCGCTGGTAGAGTGCTGGGGAAAGGCGGTCCGATGGCCCTTTCGAAGTTTGAGACTGCGATCAAGATCAACCTGGTCGGCAGCTTCAATCTGGCCAAGGCCGCGGCCAACCTGATGCAGCACGG
>JAGRJL010000212.1 GCA_020442775.1 Lysobacterales bacterium
GGCGCCTTTTCCGGCAAGGACCCGTCCAAGGTGGACCGATCGGCGGCCTACGCCTGTCGCTATGTGGCCAAGAACATCGTCGCCGCCGGCCTGGCCGATCGCTGCGAGATCCAGGTCAGCTACGCCATCGGGGTGGCCGAGCCCACCTCGATTTCGGTCACCACCTTCGGCACCGGCAAGATCGCCGACGAGGCGATCGAGAAGCTGATTCGCGCGCATTTTGATCTGCGTCCCTTCGGGATCCTGCAGATGCTCGACCTGATCCACCCGATGTACCAGGCCACCGCCGCCTACGGTCACTTCGGTCGCAAGCCCAAGCTCATCGAGAATGCCGACGGCAGCAGCTTCACCGCTTTCTCCTGGGAGCAGACCGACAAGGCCGACGAGCTCAAGGAAGCGGCCAAGTCACTCTGACTGGCGCCGGCACAGCGCTCCGAGGGCAACTCTCGGGGCGCTGGTGACAGCGCGGTGAGCAGGCGCTCACACTGACGCGATGGGGATGGCGTTAAGCTTCGACTAGATCGAAAATCCTCCTCCCGCGACGGCCTGATCTGATCGCGAGGAACCCTGTTCGTTCCGGAGATGCTGCATGCGCCTGGCCCTGGTCCTGATCACGCTGATCCTCCTGTGCGGATGCGGCGCCGAGCCCGAGCCGGCTGCACCCGCCGCGGACGCAACGGCTGCCGATCCACCAGATTCATCCATCGCGACGGCCGAGTCGGAGCGGATCGAGGCCCGCCGCAGCGACGAGTACGAGTTGCGTATCGAAGCGGCCGAAATTGACCCGGCGCACCAGCCGCTGCTGCGCGCGGTGTCGCTCTACAGCGCGCAGGTGCGCGACGAGTTCCTCGGTCAGGTGGAGGCGGCCAAGGCCGAGGGCTTCGAGTTCGATCTGCCCTGGCAGCTGGAGCTGAAGCTGAGCCGGGTGGTGAACGGCGAAAGGGTGGTCGCGGTGCAGGCCAGCGGCTTTGTGTTTCAGGGCGGCGCCCACGGCCTGCCGCTGGAGGCCAGCTTCGTCTATCTGGTGGATCGCAAACAGATGATGGCGATCGACGACTGGTTTGCCGATGACGCAGTATGGGAGGCCATCAGCGCGCGGGCGGTGAGCCTGCTGCAGTCGCAGCTGGCGCCGATGGCGGGTGAGCATGACGGCGACAGCGAAGAGAATCTGGAGGCGCAGTCGCGCGACTGGTTGCTCGAGGGCGCCGGTCCCGATCCGCAGAATTTTCATCTGTATCTGCCGCAACTTGGCCAGGATCAAAAGATCGAGGCGCTGCAGATCAGCTTTGCCCCCTACCAGGTGGCGCCCTACGCAGCCGGATCGCCCGAGGTGAGCATCGGCGCCGACCTGTTGATCGACCACCTGAAACCGGAATTTCGCGACTACTACACCGATTGATCAGTCGCTGGGCCCGGCCACCGGCAGTTCGATCACAAAGCGCAGCCCGCGATCCGGATCGGGGTGAGCACGAATGGTGCCGCCCAGCTGCGAATGGACCAGATTGAAAACGATGTGCAGGCCGAGGCCGCTACCGCCCTGCGCGCGGCGGGTGGTGTAGAAGGGTTCGAACAGCTGGGTCAGTTCGGCCTCGCTGACGCCCTTGCCGTCGTCGCGAAACTCGATGCGGACCCGGCCATCAGCAATCCGCTCGGTGCTCAGCCGCATCACCCCGCCACCGTCTTCGCCGAACCCGTGGATCAGCGCATTCTGGATCAGGTTGCTGACCACCTGGCCCAGCGCGCCTGGGTAGCTGTCCATCTCCACTTCGGCCGCTAGCGCCAGCTGCAGCTCCACCGGACGACGCTTCCAGGTCAGTTCCAGACTGCTGACCACGGCGAGCAAACACTGGCTCAGATCGAAGCGCCGTCGATCGTCGCGGCTGCGATCAACCGAAACCTGCTTGAAGTTGCGCACCAGCTCCGAAGCTCGCGCTAGATTGTGGTCGATCATCCGCGCTGCCTGCCCGGTCTGGGCGACGAACTCGTCCAGTTCCTTTCGCTGCAGCTTGCCGTCCTTGAGTGCACCGGCGAGCGCCTGACAGCGGTCATTGACGAAGGTAGAGGCGGTGCGGGCCACGCCCACCGGGGTGTTGATCTCGTGGGCCACGCCGGCGACCAGCTGCCCCAGGGAGGCCAGCCGCTCGCGTGAGACCAGTTCCCGCTGCGCGCCGCTGAGCTGGACCAGCGCCTGCTCGGCGGATTCCTTGGCCGCTGACAGCTCCGCGGTGCGCTCGGCCACCATCGCCTCCAGCTGTGCCGAATGCTGCTCGATACGGCGAGTGCGCAGGCGCATGCCCAGATAAATCACTGCGGCGATGAGGACCACCATCAGCAGCCGCAGCCAGCCGCGCTGCCACCAGGCCGGGAGGACCTCGATAGGCAGGCTCAGGCCGGCGCCCAGCAGTTCGCCGGTGCGGCCGCTCCCGCGCACCTGTAGCTGATAGCTGCCGGGACTGAGACTGGTATAGCTGGCGACCCGGCGGGTAGCGTCGGTGTTGACCCAGTCATCGTCAAAGCCGACCAGCCGGTGGGCATAGCGATTGCGCAGCGGGGCGGTGAAGTCCAGCGCGGCGTACTCAATCGCGAAGCCACGCTGCTGCGCGGACACCGTTAACGGCTCTCCCGCGACCGGTATGCGGGTCTCCTGGCCATCGATCTGCACGTCGGTGAACACCAGAGGCGGGACCTGCGCCCACCGGGCGAAGCGATGCGGATTGATCCGCATCAGGCCCTTGCTGCCGCCGAACAGCAGTTCGCCCTGGGCGGTCCTGGTGTAGGCGCGGAACCAGGCAGTGCCGAAGTCGGCGCCATCGGCCCGGCTGAGCTCGTACATCGAATCCTCGGAAGGATCGTAGACAAAGCGCTGGGTCCAGATTCTTCCGCCCTGATCCTCCAGCAGGTTGGCGCCAAAGGGCTGCCCGGCAAAGCCGTGGGCAGTGCTGATCGGTTGCAGGTTCAGATCCATGGCAGTGCCCAGAGGGCCGGCCTTGAACAATCCCGTCGGCGAATCGATCCACAGCTGATTGCGACTGTCGATCAGCAGGCCGAGAACCGCCAGCGCCACCGGTTCCGCGCCGACGCGGGTGGCCACCGGCGACAATCTGCGGTGGCCCGGTGCGATTGTGTACAGGCCTGCCGAACTGCCGATCCAGTAGCGTCCGTCGGCATCGCGTCCGATCGCGTTGATATCGTCGCGGGAGGCGGAGCCGCTGTCTTCCATCATCCCGAGGATCTGCGACTCGCCAGGCGGCAGCAGGGCCAGACCGCCATCGGTGCCGATCCACAGGCCGTCGTCGGTATGCAGCAGCCGTCGCACATAGGCGTTCGGCAGCCCCTGGTCCATGTCCAGCAACTGCAGGGTCCCGCCGTCCACCTGGTATCGATACAGACCATCCTGGGTGCCGATCCAGCGCTCGCCGGGCTGACCCTCGCTAAGCGCCGAAACGATGCCGTTGCGCAGACCACCCTCGGATTGGGCGCGGATGCCGCCGGTCAGCCCCTCTTGTCGGTCCCAGATATCCACGCCGTTGCCACGGGTGCCGATCCACCAGGTCTGTGGATCGACCTCGAGCACGCTGCTGATGCTCGGCAGGCTCAGGGAGCGTGGCCGCGAGGGGCTGTGGCGGATCACCTGGATCGCTTCGTTGTTGGGGTCATGTCGCTGCAGCCCGCCGCCATAGCCACCCACCCAGACCTGACCGGTGTGATCGCGCAGCAGCGCGCGAATCTGGTCATTGGCCAGGCTGGAGCGCAGCGCCGGATCGGGATGGATGGTGGTGATCAGCTGCAGGGAGTGGGCGTCTACCACCTCAATGCCCCCCAACACCGCGATCCACAGGGTTTGCGGGTTGGGCTGCAGCATGCTGAGCACCGCCGGATTGCCAAAGCCGGCATCGCTGACCACGGGAATCCGGCTCAGGCTGCTGCCGTCGGCCGACAACAGAAAGGCGCCCGCACCGGCACTACCGGCGATGATCCGGCCGTCGTCCAGTTCGATCAGGCTCTGCACCAGTTCGCCCTGCAGACTGGTGCCGTCTGGCGCGCTGGCCAGCACCCGCTGATGGCGCTGGTCGCCCACCCGACGCACGCTCAGTCCGCCCCAGCTGCCCACCCAAAGATTGCCGCGGCTGTCGGCCAACAGCGCCATGATGTGCTCGTCGTTGGCGCTGGTTTCTGCACCCAGCCGCTGACGGTGCTGGCGGATCTGGTTGCTCTGCGAGTCCCATTCATCCAGGCCGCTGCGGGTACCGATCCAGATCCGTCCGCGCTCATCCTCGGCGAAGGCGCGAACGGTGTTGTGCGACAGGCCGGGAAGATCAGCAGCGGACTGGCGAAAATGGGAGACTGACTGGCCGTCGGACGCCAGCACAGCGACTCCGTCGGCGTTGCTGCCGATCCAGATCCGGCCATCGCGGCTGGTCAACAGCGCGCGGATGAAGTCGCCGCCCAGCGAGGTGCGGTCGCCCAGCACCTGGTCGTAGGGTTTGAAGCGATAGCCGTCGTAGCGCAGCAAGCCGTCCGGGGTACCGATCCAGAGGAAGCCCTGTCGGTCCTGGGTCAGCGCCGATACGTTGTTGTCCGGTATCGAGTCGGCGTCACCCACCGATTCGAAATAGGGATCCACCGGCAGTGCCTGAGCGGTAGCGCTCAACAGCAGGCCCGCGATCAGGCCCCATGCCGCCGCGCTCAGCCGGCTTCGCCGGCGATTCGCCGCCCATTGCTGCTGACAGCGTTGACTGCAGGCGATCAGCTGCCTCGGTAGTGCTTCGCCATGGCCAATGGAAAGGGCGCCTGAGGGCATGGTCCACGCTCTGAACAACAGGGTGACCGCGACGGTACCCGCCTGGCTCGGCAGTGACTGGAGGCCAGGCAGGTCGCTCCAGGCTGCGCGAAACGCACGGCGTGGCGCGAGCGGTCGCCATCACCCTAACTGGCAGGCCCGCGAATGCAATCGCCATTGTGCGGTAATCACGCAGTCAATGGTCAAATAGTGCGACGCTGCCGGGTGTCACGGGTCCGCAATCACCCGATCAGTTCGGCGCGGCGGCGCGCTCCTGCAACTGGTCGAGGATGAAGGCCAACTCCACCGCCTTGTCGCGGTACTTCTGATAGCGGCCCGAATTGCCGCCGTGACCGCCCTCCATATCGGTCTTGAGCAGCAGCGGTTGCCGATCGGTCTTCAGGGTGCGCAGGCGGGCCACGTACTTGGCCGGTTCGAAATATTGCACCTGCGAATCCCACAAGCCGGTGGTGACCAGCATCGCCGGGTAGGGCCCCTCGCGCAGATTGTCATAGGGCGAGTAGCTGAGCATGTAGTCGTA
>JAGRJL010000213.1 GCA_020442775.1 Lysobacterales bacterium
AGTCCGATCCGCGTATCGATGGCAAACGCCTGGGCGTGATCGGTTTGAGTCAGGGCGTTTATGTCGGCCTGCAGGCGGCGGCCGATCCTCGGGTATCGGCGCTGATTGCCGCCTACGGGATGCTGGAAAGCCCGCTGGCCGAGGATCTGCAGGAAACCCGTCAGCGCTTCGAGAGCGCCTACCCGACGCTGGACTGGGCCGAGTTTGAACCCTTCGCCAGGGCCTGCGGTCTGGCCTTTGCCGGGCGTCAGGATCAGTACTGGAAGGCGGTCAAGCAGGGTCGCAAGCGCTGGCGCAAGCAGATCGACGCCGAGCAACTGGCCGGGACCATGAGCGGGGATGGCTGCCTGCAATATGGTCCCACCCTGCTCAAGGCCTTCGGCCGTCGTCAGCTGCCGCCGGGTCTGGACTGGCTCTACGACGCCGAAGCCAAGGCCGCGGCGCTGCAGATACCCACCCTGTTCCAGTTCGGCGAGGCCGACAGCGAAGCGCCCAGTGCGAGCTCCATCGCCAAGGTGGGCGAGCTGATCGCCGGCGGCAAGCCTTTCGCGCTCAGGCACTATCCCGGCGCCGATCACGGCATGCGGGTATGGATGGACGACAAGGCCGACTCGCGCAATTATCGGATCCACCCTGATTACATCGCCGACCAGATCGACTGGCTGAGCCGGCAGTTTGGAACCGCCGTTGAGCGCACTGCACAACTTCGCTAGCGCGGCCTGCGCGCTCTATCTGCTGTTGGCGATCCTGGCCTGGACCCGGGTCGCCGACCGCAGTCTGCGCTGGAGTCTGAGCGGCTGGCTGCTGACCCTGGGCTGCCTCAGCGCCGCACCCTTCTACCATCTCAACGCGACCTCGGCAGGCTGGCTGTGGCTGCAGACCCTGCTTTACAGCGGCGCCAATCTGCTGGTGCTAACGTCCATGGTGCTGGCCTGGCGATTGTTTGAGGATCGCGCGCGCTTGCCGGCCTGGAGCTGGTGGCCGGCGCTGCTGGGACAGCTCATCGACAGCTATGATTTCTATCGCAGCGCGCATGAGAACTGGCCCAACGAGCAGACCTTGATCGTCGTGTTCGAGTACCTGCCGCAGCTGATCAAGCTGGCCTATGTGGTGGCGGCAATCGTCGCGATCCTGCGCAGCCTGCGCGGCGATTTGCTGCGCGGACGCTTTCGCCTGCGCTATCTGGCGCTGCTCGCCGGCGCGCTGATCGGGCTGGAGATGCTGCTGCTGGAGAACCTGGTTGGCATTCACCTCCAGCTGCCCTACGACCCGGCCGGCTTCCACCTGTGCTGGCAGCTGGGTCTGGCCCTGTGGCTGGGCCTGAAGATGCTCGATATCAGCGGTCAGGTCGATCGCGATTATGCGCTGGCCGAGCCGGCACCGACGGCGGCAATCCCGCGGATCGCCTGGTCGGCCAAGCTGGCCGCGCTGCGACCGCTGATGGAGGAGCAGGCGGTCTACCGTGATCCGGCGCTTTCGGTCGACAGCCTGGCGGCCAGGCTGCAGATGCCGGCCTACCGGCTGCGTCAGCTGATCAATGGCGAGCTGGGCTATCGCCACTTCAACGTCTTCGTCAACGATCACCGGATTGCCGCCGCCTGTCGCGATCTGGCCGACCCGGAGCGCGATCACCTGCCGATATTGACCATTGCCCTGGACGTCGGCTTTGGCTCGCTATCGCCCTTCAATCGGGCCTTCAAGGAGCGTCTGCAGCAGACCCCCAGCGAATACCGCGCGCAGCAGCGTCAGGCGCGTAGTGGCGGCGCTGCAGCGGCCGAACCCGGATCAATCGGAAGCGGGCCCTGAGTCACTCAAATCCGTTGGCAAACAGCGGATCGGCAACGGTTGCAGCCGGCAGCACCAGCAGATTGGCCGAACGCGGCGGCAGATTGACCAGATTCAGCGTGGTCCCGGAGATGTTCCCCGAAGCCACCTCGCCCACATCATTGTTCTGGTCATAGCGATACAGTCGCCAGCTGCCATTGAGGCTGCTCGCCAGGCTGATCGCCGCTGTCGTGCTCGTCGTGGCCTTGTTGAACAGCAGCAGCATGCTGCGTTGCCCTTCGAGATCCACCGCGTAGCTGCCGAGTGCGTCAGTGTCGGCGCTGATTGCGCGGGCGCTGCTGCCTTCCACCCGGCTGCCCAGGCCGTCGTAGTTGAGGAACAGTCTAAAGGCACGCTCGACCAGGCTGCCGGGCGGCGGCGCGACCCAGCGGGTGGCCAGATCCACCCCCTCGCGAGCGAAGATCGCCAGCGCCTCGGCTTGCGCCAGCGCGCCGCTGATACCCTGATCCGGACCCCAGTTGTATTCGCTGATCGCCAGCTTCATGTCCGGACATTCGGCCGCGATCCAGGCCTTCACCCGGGGTAGAAACTGCGGCTTGTCGTAGTGATTACCGTCGTTGTCGCCGAGGTCGCTGATCCACGATTCGGAGACCCAGGTCGGGTCATACAGCTCCTTCAGCGAACGCAGCCGACGGGCCGACACCGTCGCACTCTCGGAAAAAGCCAGATTGCCGGCGAAATCCACCACCCCGTCGCCCTGTGGGTAATAGTGCAGATCCAGATAATCGACCAGCCGCAAGCCGGTGTTGGTCTGGTGCTGACAGACCTGACGCAAATACCACTGCACGAAGGGCAGACCGCCGTGAGCCTGGCGATCCGGCCCGTCCAGACAGTCATCCGCGGCCGAACCGAACAGATCGCAATAGCCCCAGGTCACCGGCCCCAGCACCTGCGCGCCAGGGTCGGCCGCCTTGATCGCGGCGGCATTGGACAGCGTCTTCTGCCACAGCTCGTCATAGGTCGCCGGCTGCGGATGGACGTCGCGATGGGTGGAATTCCACAGCATCGCCTCGTTGTCGAGCGCGTAGAAGCGAACGCCGCCGCCGTTGGCCGCGCCATGACGACCGACCAGATGACTTACCCAGCCGCCGGCCCAGCTCGCGTCGGTGGCGAAGGAGGTGTCGTTGGGGTCATTGCCGACGATCTGATTGCCGACACAGAAGCCGCTCATGTTCTGCAGCGGATCACACAGACCGTTGCCCGAGTCGGCGGTGCACCAGGGCGGCGGATTGGGGTTGTAGAAGCTGCACTCATTGACCGTCTGCACGCCGTACAGAGCGACCGAGAAACCCGACTTCTTGATCCGCTCTGCGTCCGGCGTCCAGCCGATGGTGCCAATGGTGACGATGGTCTCGGCGCCACCGGCCAGCGCGCTCGCCAGCAGCTGATTGACGGTGGAATTGGCCGGCAGATTGCTGCCGTCGCCGTCGGGGATGTTCTGGTAGAAGTAGTCGTTGGCGGTGTTGTGGACGTCCACCTGCCAGTTGTAGCGGGTGGTCGAATTGCCGCCGTGGCGCTGCACCGTGAATCGGGGATTGGCGAACTGGCTGTCGGCGGCGAAGTTTGCGCCGTAGATCAACGGACTGAGCGGGCGCCGGTCGGCACTGAAGTCAACCGCCACGCTAACCGTGGCTGCCTGCAGCGTCGCGCTCAGGCAAAAGACCAGCAGCGCCGCTGTTGTGGCGACTATTGCCCTGCTACGGCAGATGCATTGGCCCATGCCCCAGCATGATCCTCCTGCTCTTGCAGTTTGGCGAGTGCCGTCACGGAATTGTGTGCCCGGTGCCGATGCAAGGTCCCTGACTAGGGCGGCAGTTGCTCAAAACCATCGACCAGAATGCGTTCCAGGTCGATCAACGGATGCAGCCAGGCACCGCGGCCGTAGGTGCCGGCGACCAGCGCGTAGGGTTGGTCGTCGATCTCCAGGTCGGTGATCACCGCGCCGATCGGCATCCCGGCGTCGAAGGGGCTGAAGCTGTTGCCGCTGTCGGTGCTCACAAAGACCCCGAGATCGGTGCCGACGAAGACCCTGCCGGCGGTGAGCGGGTCGACCGCGACGGCATTGGCCGGCACCTGCGGCAGGCCGGTGCCCACCGGCGCCCACAGTTGGCCCAGATTGTCCGAGCGGTACAGCCGCGGGCCGGTGAAATCGGCGCGGGTGACGTAGACCCTCTGCGGCTGCTGCGGGTCCACCGCGAAATCGGTGATCGCGCCGCTGCCGCTGATCGCGCCGGTCACTTCCGCAAAGCTGCAGCTGGCAGCGGCATTGTCGCAGCGGAACACCCGGCCGCTGGTGCTCCCGGCAAACACCTTCAGGGTGCCGGAATCGCGGAAGGGATAGACCGTATTGGGCGAACTGGGCAGATCAGCATTGCTGACCCGAGTCCAGCTGAAGCCGATCTGGGGCTGATCAATCGCCGCCCGGTAGACGTTGCGTCCGGTGATGAAGATTTCGCTGGGCTGGCCATTACCGCCGGCGACGATGCCCATCGGAGTCACGAAGCGGTAGCCGTCGTTCTGAATCAGCCCGGTGGTCGGCAGGGTCTGCAGGGTGCCGACCGCTCCACCGTTGAGCGAGCGGTGAATGCTGGGGAAGCCCTGGTTGTTCGGATAGCCGTTTTGCACCACCCGCGAGGAATTGAGCGGGTCTACCGCGTTCATGAAGCCGTCGCCGGTGACCCGGGTGACGTTCCACAACAGATCCAGACCGAGCCGCGCCAGCGAGGAATTGTCCTGGGCACCGCCAAACACGCGGGTCGGATCGGCGGGGTCGATCGCCACATCATAGAACTGGGTGATGTTGAGATTGGCGTTGAGGTTGCTGTAGCTCGCTCCGCCGTCGTCGCTGCGCCACAGGCCGCCGTCGGTGCCGACCCAAAAGCGGCCCGCCTGATTGACCGAATAGACCAGCACATGGGTGTCCTGATGAACCGCCTGAGCGCCGCCCCAGGACTCGGTCTGGATGATCAGATTGGCACCGGCGTCGGTGGATTTGGCGTGACGAATGGTGCCCACCAGCACTTCGGACGGGTCAAAGGGACTCACAGCGGTCACCAGGTTGTAGCTGCACTGACCCTGGCAGGCTTCAGCATTGCGCAGCTCGAAGCTGGCCCCGCCGTCGGTGGAGCGATAGAGCTGCGCGGTGCTGAGTGCATAGAGCACGTTGGAATCACCCGGGGCGATCGCCAGACGATTGCGCGCTTCCGGGGTGAAGCCGTTGTTGATCGGGTTCCAGTTCTGCCCTGCATCGGTAGACTGAAAGAGTCCCGCGCTGGAGGCGGCATAGGCGATCTGCGAGTTTCCCGGCGCGAAGAAGACGTCGTTGACGGCTCCAGCCAGCACCAGCGCCCAGCTCTGGCCGCCGTCGGCGGAGCGGAAGATCCCCCCGGGATCGCTGCTGGGGCCAGGGTTGCAGTAGCGATCACCGCCAGCGAGCACCACACTGGGGTCATCCGGCTTGGTCGCCACCGCGCTGATGGTGGTCAGCAGGAGGCTGCCGGCGCCGCTGCCGTTTCGCGCGGCAAAGCTGCTGCCGCCGTCGGCCGAGTAGTACAGGCCCTGGCCAAAGTAGCCGCTACAGCCCTGGGTGCGGTCGCCGGTGCCGACCCACAGGTGATCGGGATTGCCGGGCTCCAGGTGCAGCGCGCCAATCGCCTGCGTGCCGACGCTGCCAAACAGCTCCACCCAGAAGCCGCCGCCGTCGGCGGATTTCCACAGGCCACCGGAGCCAGTGCCCAGATAAAGTACGTTATCGTTGCGCGGATCCACTGCCAGTGCAGTGGTGCGCCCGGCGACATTGCCCATGCTCCAGTTGAGCATGGTCATCGGCGCCGGACCCAGCATCTGCCACTCGGGCATCGGTCCGCGGCGGGCAACTCGATCAGCCTTGACCTGCTCGGCGGCGGCCGCGCGCAGGCGGTCGGCATTGCCGACCTGGTCCAGCGCGCGGACTTCGGCAAACCAGCGCTCGCGTTCGCGAATCTGCTCAAGCTCGCCGTCGCGCTTGTCGCTCAGCGCCTGGGCCTGGAGCTGGCTGGCCAACAGGCCCATGCCGATCAGCAGGATAAACCGGTTCATTACATCGACCTGTTTCGCGGGAGGCGCACAGCCTATGCCAATTCCATCCGGTGACCTAGCCCGCATGATTCGTGGATCTTCTACTGCGGCTTCCGCAGGCACGCTCAACGTAGATCGCCAGGCCCTACCAGACGCCCAACTGCTTCAACGCGAAGCTGTAGCTGATGGCGACTTCGCCCAGTGCGCTATAGCGTCCGCTGACCCCCTGGTGACCGGCGCCGAAGTCCACCTTCAGCATCACCGGCTGCCCGGAGTTGCTCAGTCGGCGCAGCCTGGCCACGTACTTGGCAGGCTCCCAGTAGGACACCTGCCCGTCATACAGACCCGCCGTCGCCAGCACCGCGGGATAGTTCGCCGGGCGCAGGTTGTCGTAGGGCGACCAGGCTGAAATCGCCTGATAGTCATCCGCACTGCGCGGATCGCCCCATTCCTCGTATTCCAGAGTAGTCAGCGGCAGCTGCGGGTCGAGCATGGTGCTGAGCACGTCGACGAAGGGCACCTGCAGCAAGGCTGCGCGAAAGCGTTCGGGCCGCAGATTCAGCGCGGCCGCCACCAGCAGGCCGCCGGCGCTTCCGCCCACCGCCACCATCCGCTCCGGCGCGGCGTAGCCGGCGGCAGCCAGGTGGTCGGCGACCGCGACGAAGTCGACAAAGCTGTTGGCCTTGTTGCCGGCCCGCCCCTGGTCGTGCCACTGCGCGCCGCGCTCGCCACCGCCGCGCACGTGGGCATAGGCCATCACCACGCCGCGATCGAGCAGGCTCAGGCGGTCGGGGTCGAACTCCGGATCGAGGCTCTCGCCGTAGGCCCCGTAGCCATACAGCCACAGCGGTGCGCTGCCGTCGGTTGGGGTGTCGCGGTGGCGCAGGATGGTGACCGGCACCCGGACCGAGCCGCTGGTGACTTCGAGTCGATCCACCCGGTAGTCGCTGCCGTCCACCGCTACCGCCACCGCATCGCGCTTGAGCAGATGCATTGAATCGTCGGCCAAGTCCAGCGCCAGCAACTCGCCCGGCTGCTGCCAGTAGTCGCGGCGCACCTGCAGCTGGCGCGGGTCCGGCTCCGGGTTGTCGCCCAGGGTCAGGGCGCTGATCCCATCGTCGTGGAACAACAGTCGCTGTTCGCCGCTGGCTCGATCGATGATCCGCAGACCCAGCTGGCAGTTGCGTCGCTCCACCAGCACCAGCGCTTCGGGCAGGGGCAGGAAATCCTCGATCACCACCGCCTCGTCGTGGGCAACCGCAGTTTCCCAGCGGCCAGCGCCTATCTCGGCGAGCGGCGTCCGCAGCAGCTGGAAGTTGGGCGCCTGGTGATCACTCAACAGCCAGGCATCGCGCCCGTCATCGTCGTAGTACAGCCGCGCACGATCGCCCTCTGCGCCGACCGGTCGGGGTGTGCGCAGAGGGTCGTCGGCGGGTATCAGCAGCACCTTGGTGCGCCGGGTGGCTTCGGCATGAATGATCAGGGTGCGCTCGGAATGGGCGCTGCCCACAGAGAGGTAGTAGGCGCTGTCGGCCTCGCGATAGATCTGCCGGTCCGCGTCCGCGGCCTCGCCCAGGCGATGAATGCGAACCTCCAGCGCAGCCAGGGTGCCGGGGTCCTTGTGCACATAGAGCAGCTGGCGCGAATCCGCGGCCCAGACCACCCCGGCGTCGACACTGTCGATGCGTTCGGCCAGCCAGCGCTGACGACGCAGATCCTTGATCGCCAGGGTGTAGACCCCGTCTCCGCTGCGATCTTCGGTGACCGCCAGATAGCGACCGTCGGGGGAAGGCAGCAGCTCTCCCAGGGTATAGGCCTCGCTGCCGGCGGCGCGGCGTTGCGCGTCCAGCAGGCGCTCCTCGGCTCCATCCGAGCGCCAATGGCGGCGCAAATAGAGCGGATGGTCCTTGCCCGGCAATTCGCGCCAGTAGTACTCGAAATCGCCACGGCGCAGCGGCACGCTCTGGTCCTGATCGACCACCCGCGAACGCAACTCCTCGTGCAGTGCCTTCATCTGCGATCTCAGCGGCGCGAACCAGGCCTCCGTGGCCTGCTCCTCACGACGCAGCTGCGCCAGCACCGCTCGCTGCCGACGACTGTCATCGCGCAGCCAGGCGTAGTCGTCGGTTCGCGAACCGTGTTCGCTGACCAGCGTCTCGGGCTTGATGGCGACCGCGGGCGGCCGCCATCCGCGGGTGGCGCTCATGCAGGCAGTCAGGGCCAGCGCAGCCAGCAGCAGCGCCGATCGTTTCGCCCGGGCGTGATCATGGGTCAAGTGAGCGCGCGGCGTAGAAGGCGCGCTCGCTGACCTCGTGCCAGGCGCTGACCCGGTCGCGGAAGCTGGAGAAGCTTTCGTAAACGCGCCTGGAGAAGGGGTCGCGCTCGGCGATTTCCGCCAGCACCTCGGCCGAAGCCTTCTTCAGCGCCCGCAGCACGTCGTCGGGGAAGGGCCGCAGCTGCACGTTGTGCTTCTCGATCAAGGTGGTCAGCGCAATCTGGTTCTGCGCGGTGAACTCGGCCAGCATGTCTTCGTTGGTGGCGCGGCAGGCGGCATCGACAATGGCCTGCAGGTCAGCCGGCAGCGCCTCCAGCGCGGCCTTGTTGACGATCGCCTCCAGGGTGGTGCCGGGTTCGTGCCAGCCCGGGTAATAGCAGTATTTGGCGACCCGATAGAGACCGAATGCCAGATCGTTGTAGGGGCCGACCCACTCGGTGGCATCGATGGTGCCTTGCTGCATGGCGGTGAACAGTTCGCCGCCGGGAATGTTCACCGAGGCGCCGCCGACCCGGGTCAGCACCTCGCCGCCGAGGCCCGGTATGCGCATCTTCAGGCCCTGCAGATCGGCCACGCTGTTGATCTCGCGGTTGAACCAGCCGCCCATCTGCACCCCGGAATTGCCGCCGGGGAAGGGCACCAGATTGAAGGGTGCGTAGAGTTCGCGCCACAGCTCCACGCCGCCGCCGTGATACAGCCAGGCGTTCATTTCCTGGGCGTTGAAGCCGAAGGGCACTGCGGAGAAGAACTGACTGGCCTCGGCTTTGCCCTTCCAGTAGTAGGCGCCGCCGTGTCCCATCTGCGCGGTGCCGGTAGAGACCGCATCGAAGACTTCCAGCGCCGGCACCAGCTCGCCCGCGCCATAGACCTTGACCGTCAGCCGACCGCCGCTCATCTGGCCGATTCGTTCGGCCAGGCCGCTGGCGCCGGTGCCAAGACCCGGGAAGTTCGGTGGCCAGGTGGTGACCATCTTCCACTCGATCGGGTCGGCAGCAGGCGTACTGGTAGCCACCGCCACCTCCTGCGGCTTGCTGCAAGCCACTGCGCCGGCGCCCACCGCCGCACCGACCAACACATCGCGTCGTTTCATCGCTCCCTCCCAGGACTGGTCCGGCGCACAGTGTAATGGCCAAACTGCTGGTGCGGCGTCCCGAAACGGCGGCTGAATGAGTGAGCGGGCGCTGTCCCCATCCGGCCTCGCCCAGCGTTGTTTCCGGTGCTAGCCGAGTAATCGCCCTCAGCGGGCGTGCGTTCTGTCCCCCGTCCGGCGTTGGCCCTGCAGTGATGAGCTGCCTGAGCTGTGACGGCAGCAGCAACTCCCCATCTGCCCGGGGGAATAATCGGGCTAGACTTACTCGGCAAACCGCCGACTGCAGGTACGGTCATGCGCAAGACCATCGGACACTACGAAATCGTTGCCGAACTCGGACGCGGCGGCATGGGCATCGTCTACAAGGGCTTCGAGCCGGCGCTCAATCGCCACGTGGCGATCAAGACCCTGGCCGACCATCTGGCCGCCGACCCCGGCGTGGTCGAGCGCTTCATGCGCGAAGCGCGCAGCATGGCGCAGCTGTCGGACGCCCACATCGTCCAGGTCTACATGGTTGGCGAAGATCATGGCCAACCGTTTTTCGCGATGGAGTTCGTCGAGGGTGAGTCGCTCGCCGACCGGCTCAAGCGCGAAGGTCGGATTGATTCGGTGGAAGCGCGGCGCATCGTGATGCAGTCGGCGCAGGGCCTGGCGGTGGCGCACGAACACGGGGTGATCCATCGTGACATCAAGCCTGGCAATCTGCTGCTGACCAAGCGTGGCGTGGTCAAGGTGGCCGATTTCGGCATCTCGCTGGCGGCCAGCGATATGGGCAACAAGCTGACCGGCACCGGGCAGTTTGTCGGCACCCCGGGCTATCTGTCGCCGGAAATCTGTCTGGGCAAGCCCAGCGACCGCCGCTCGGACATCTTCTCGCTGGGCATCGTCCTGTTCGAGATGCTCACCGGGCGGATGCCCTTTGTCGATGAGTCGCCTTTGGGACTGATGCTCAGCGTGGTGCAGTCCAGCCTGCCGGATGTGCGCGAGCTGGCCAGCGATGTCGACGAGTACACCGTCGAGATTCTGTCTGGGATGGTGGCCAAGGACATCGAGGCGCGCTATCAGAGCTGCGAGGCGCTGGTGGAAGCGCTGCTGGCGGCGGGCACGCCATATCACGCCTCGCACACTTTCAATACCCCCAACCCGAGTGCCCAGCCGGCGGTACCGGCAGCATCGGTCGCGCCGCGCGCGCCAACACCCGCCACCTTGCCGGTGCAGCCGGCGGGTGCCAGCAGCAAGCCGCCACCGGCGGCCACCACCCCGCTACCGCAGCCCACCCTGGCAGCGACGCCAAGCCCGGCTGCGGCCGCAGCGGCCCCAGCGGCAATGCCGCCAGCGGCGGCGACCGAGGTGATGCCGGCGGCGGCGCCAGCGCCAGTCAAGCGATCCTCCTCGCTGATGCCGCTGGCAGTGGCTGCGCTGCTGCTGGTCGGAATTGCCTCGGCCGGCGGCTATCTGTGGGTCAACCGCGATCAGGGTCTGGCCCCTGACCGCGTGGTGGCCAGCGTGGATTCCACCGCAGCGCCTGCAGCCGCGACCGCACCGACTGCGGACGCCGCGGTGGACGCCGCGCCAGGCGTAAGCGAACCGGTGGCAAGTCCCGCTGCCGCAGATACTGGCGCATTGGCGGTGGCCGATGTGGCGGATACCCAGACCAGTTCGGCGGCAGTCGGTGCCGAGACCCCTGCCGAACCAGCGACACCCACCGAGCACCCTCTGGGCATCGATGTGGCCGGCATTGAGAAAGCCGCCGATTCGCTGGAACAGAGTCTGACCAGCGTCGGCGAAGACCTGAGCCAGCTGGCCGAAGCAGCGCCATCGGAAACCCGGCGCACCCGACTGGGCGAGAAGATTGCTGCTGCTCGCGAGGGACAGGCGGCGCTGCGCACCAGTATGGCCAGCGCCGCGCCGGAGCGGCCGGCCGAACCGGTCTCCAAGCCCTTGCCGCCGCGCGTGCTGGTGGTCACCCGCGGTGACCCCGCAGTGACCGGCCCGGCGCAGATGGCCATCGAGGAGGCGCTGGAGGAAGCCGGGGTGACCATCGCCGATCTGGATCTGGTGCCCGGCCTGGACCGTTATGGTGAGGACAGCACCCTGCAACTGCTCGCGGCGGTCAAGCGCAGCGGCGCGGCCAGCGCGGTGGTGATGGTCACGGTGATCCCGATGGGCCAGCAGGAGCTGACCTACTACGGCGAATCGAGCACGCTCTACACCGCCCAGATCCGGGTTCGTGCCTATAGCGTGGAGCGCCGCGAGAGCATCGGTCGGCTCAATCAGGCGCAGCTGAACTTCACCTCGCTCAATGCCGACATCAACACCCGTCAGGCGCTGGAGCCCATTCTGCGGCGGATGGTCGCGGGAGTGAGACGGCAGCTGGCCAGTCGGTAACCAGGAGACAGGGCCCAGGTTGCAGGGCCCAGGAGAAGCTTCTCGAGCGCCTCGCTGTGCTGGGCCCTCTTCCATGTGCCCTGACTGATGGCGTCCGAAAATCGCGAGCAGCAGGATTCGCCTTGTCGCTAAAGTGAGCCTCACGACCACGGACTCAAGGAGCCCGGCATGACTTTTCGGCAGCTGCATGTACCCGGCAGTCCGTTCATCATGGCCAATGCCTGGGATGTTGGCTCAGCCAGAATGCTGGTCGCCCTCGGTGCAAGGGCAATCGCCACTTCGTCAGCGGCGCACGCCTTTACCCTGGGATTGCATGATCTGGGCGAGGTCAGCCGCGATCAGGCGATCGACCATGCCGCCGCGCTGAGCGCGGCGCTGCCGGTGCCGCTCAGCGGAGACTTCGAGAACGGCTACGCCGATCAGCCCAACGGGGTCGCCGCGACCATTCGGGCCGCCGCGGCTCGTGGTGTCGCTGGGGGTGGCATTGAGGACATGGCGCTGCCCAGCGGCGAGCCCTATCCCTTCGATCTGGCGGTGGCACGGATCGAAGCCGCGGCGGCCGCAGCGCGCTCGGCCCCCGCTGACTTCGTGTTGACCGCGCGGGCCGACGGGGTGATGCACGGCTGCTACGACCTGGATGAGGCGATCCGGCGCCTACAGGCCTTCGAGAAGGCCGGCGCCGACGTGCTTTTCGTGCCGCTGCCGGGAAGCCTGGATGATCTGCGGCGGATCTGCCGCTCGGTCAGCGGGCCGGTCAATGCGCTCGCGGCCGGACCGCTGGCGCGCTGCACCCTGGCCGAGTTCGCCGCTGCCGGAGTTGCCCGGATCAGTCTGGGCGCCAGCCTGGCGAGGGTCACCCATCGGGCCATCGTCGATTGCGCCGCCGCGTTGTTTGAGCGCGGGGAGTTCGCTTGCCTGGCCGATTCCATCAGCGGCAGCGAGGTGGAGCGGCTGATCGACCTGGGTGGCAGAGCGCCCGCCGGATCCTGACTCGGGCCGACTTCAGCCGGCTGTACGGCCGCGCTCATGGGCTGGCTGCGGCCAGCTCGGGGTCGCCAGCTGATCGGCCAGAAAGTCCACCATCAGTCGCACCTTCAGCGGTAGCTGCTTGCGCGACGCATAGAGCGCATGGATCCCGATCTGGCGGGCGCGAAAGTCCGGGATCAGCTCAACCAGCGCGCCGCGCGCCAGATCCGCGCCGACGATGAAGTCCGGCTGCAGCACGATGCCATGCCCGGCCATGGCCGCGGCTCTGCAGGTGTCGCCGTTGTTGCTGTAAAAGATCGGCCGGGTGCGGACGCGGACGGGATCACCGTCACGCTCGAACTGCCACTCGTCGCGGGATGCGAAGTAGCTGTAGCCAATCACCCGGTGGGCGCTGAGCTCGCTCGGGTGGCTGGGCGCGCCGTTGGTGCGCAAGTACCCCGGCGAAGCACACAGGATCAGCCGGGTGCTGGCCAGACGACGGCTGATCAGCTGCGAACTGGGCAGGTCGGAGATCCGGACCACCAGGTCAAAGCCTTCCTCGATCAGATCCACCTGGCGATCACTCAGGGTGATCTCCAGCTGCACCCGCGGGTGCTGCGCGCAGAACTGCGGCCACAGCGGGGCCAGGTGACTGATCCCGAAGCTGACCGGGGCGTTGATTCGCAGCAGGCCGCTGGGGTTGGCGCTGCGGTTGCCGATTTCGCTCTCGGCTTCTTCCAGTGCGGCCAGCAGTTCCTTGGCCCGGGCATAGAACAGCCGGCCTTCCTCGGTCAGCGACAGCCTGCGCGTGGTTCGCTGCAGCAGACGCACGTCCAGGCGTCGTTCGAGGTCGCTGACCAGCCGGGAGATTGCCGCCTTGGAGCGATTGCAGCTCTCGGCGGCAGCAACAAAGCTGCCCGACTCGACCACCGCCACGAAGCTGCTCATCTCTGCAATCTTGTCCATCCGCCAGATTGTTCTGAAATACGGAACAATAAGTCAATCGCAGGACTATTTATTGCTCAATCAGGAATCAATACCTTGATCACACCGGGGCATCTGTCCCCAACCTGATGGAGCAAGCGATGAACTACCAAAACTCTGACTACGCCGCATTGGTGCTGCGCCTCTCCCTGGGCGTGATGTTTGTGGCTCACGGTTTGCTGAAATTGCTGGTTTTTGGCCTGGCGGGTACTGCCGGATTCTTCGAATCCATCGGCTTTCCCGGCTGGACCGCCTATCTGGTGGCGCCGGCCGAGGTGCTGATCGGGATCGCGCTGATCCTGGGTGTCTACAGCCGCTGGGTAGCGCTGGCCAGCCTGCCGATCCTCGGCGGTGCGCTGTGGGTACATGCCGGCAACGGATGGCTGTTTTCCAACGCCAACGGCGGCTGGGAATTTCCGCTGTTCCTGATCGCCAGCGCGCTGGTAGTCGCCCTGCTCGGTGACGGCCGGATCGCGGCAGTTCGCTCTCGGGCCTGAGTCAAGCTGGAGATTGAGATGAATCGTGCACCCAGTCTGTTTGTTTCTCACGGATCACCCATGTTTGCGCTACAGCCGGGCAAGCTGGGTCCGCAGCTGCGAGCGCTGGGTGAACACCTGCTCCCCGGGTCGGCGTCCTCAAAGGCCCTTAGGCCGGGCGGAACAGTAGTCGCGCTGCTGGTGCTGTCGCCGCACTGGTCCACCGACCAGCTGATGCTGACCAGTGCGCCGAGGCCGTCGACGATTTACGACTTCTACGGCTTCGATCCGGCGCTCAATCGTCTCAAGCACCCGGCATCGGGCGATCCGGCACTCGCTGCGGAAATCGCCGCCGATCTGGCTGGCCATGGACTCGCGGTTGGCCTGGACCCTGAGCGTGGGCTTGATCACGGTGCCTGGGTGCCGCTGCGCTACCTGGACCCGCAGGCGAGGCTACCGGTGCTGCAGCTGAGCCTGCCGCGCAGTCTGGATGCTGCGTCTGCGCTCAGTCTGGGGCAGGCGCTGGCCGGACTGCGCGAGCGCGGGGTGATGATCATCGGCAGCGGCAGCCTCACTCACAATCTGTACGAGTTTCGCCGGCCGGTGGCCGATCCGGAGTACGCACAGCGCTTCGCCGAATGGATACGCGACGCGGTGCTCAGGCGCGATCTGGACGCGCTGGTGAACTACCGTCAGCGCGCGCCGCAGGCGGTGCGGGCCCATCCCAGCGAGGAGCATCTGCTGCCGCTGCTGGTGGCGGTGGGGGCCAGCAGCGACGATGAGCCGGTGCGCTGGATCGAGGGCGGGATCACCGATCAGGTGATTTCGATGGACTCGGTGGGGTTCGGGATCTGAGCACTTCCCGGGAGTCATGCGTGATCAGGAGCGTGCGGGCGAGACGCCCGCGGTCCTCAAGACCGGCCACTGGCTCTCGTTCGCGGATCGCCAGCCCAACTGCTCGGAGGCCGATGGGGAATTCGTGATCGGCCGGGACGCCGCCAGTCGGCACCAGCAGCGACTTGCTCTGGACCGCGGGCATCCTGCCCGCATTTGCTTCGCGGTCCACTGAGGCTGCCCAGGCGGCGGCCTCAACCCTTCCCACTTTCCCGTTCAGACACCCCGAATCATTCCTCAGGCTCTGGCGGCAGCGGATCCTCAAAGCCATCGGCGAACAGCGGTACCGCGCTTTCATCGTCACCAATGAAGACGCTTGCGCTGGCTGCTTCGGGCTCGGTCAGATCCGCAACAATCTGTTCCTTGCCCTCGATCTCGCTGTCGTCGATGCCGACCAGCAACAGATTGCCCACCGTGCCCGCGGCCGGGAGGCACAGCTGCACGCCGGGGCTGGATCCGTCCTGATCCTCGCTGCCGTAGTCGACGTTCAGATCGGCCGAGCCGCTGTAGCTGACGTCCAGACAGCGCGGGTCCTGCCACGGATGAGTCAGGATCAGCTGCAGGGTGGCCATGCCGCCGTCCTCGGGGAAGGCGGCACGGTCGAAGCTCCAGTCAAGCACCTGCGGCAGATTCTCGTCGTCCACCAGAGTCAGCGTGGTGCTGAAGCCGCCACTGCTCATCTGCGCGGTCTCGTCTCCTTCAAACAGGTTGTCGTCCACCGCCAACAGCGGCAGATCGCCCTGCAATTCCGAGGCCGGCACGCACAGCTGCAGACCCGCGCCAGGATCGTCGTCGGCGATCACGTAGTCGCCGTCAAAGGTCGCGCTGCCGGCCACGCCAAGGTCATAGCAGCGTGCAGCCATTGCCGGATTGGACTGGGTCGCGGTCAGCGTGCTGCTGCCGCCATTCTCACTGATGCTCAAGGGATCGAAGGCCAGCGCGGTCAGCGTTGGGGTGTCCTCGGCGTCGGTCAGAGTGGTGTTGGCCACCACCCCGCCGCTATCGGCGATGATCGCCTCATCGCCTTCGAAGACCGCGTCGTCGATGGGCGTGACGCTAAGCTGCGCGCCGATCGCTCCAGCGGTCGCACAGGCCTGGATGCCGGCGGCAACATTGTCGTCGGAGACCGCGTAGTCGGTCGCCAACAGCGCAGTTCCGGCAAAGCTCACGTCGAAACACTGATCGGTACTGGCGGCCCGGTCCAGGGTCAGATCCAGGCTGATCGCAGGGCCATTCTCGGCAAAACTGGCGGCGCTGAAGCTCATCGCCACCACGCTGGGCGCGTTCTTGTCTTCAAGCAGGGTCAGCGTAGCGCTGAGGCCATTGCTGTCCATCTGCACCGTCTCGTCGCCTTCGAAGACCGCATCATCGATGCCGGTGACCGGCACCGAGCGGCTCAGCTCGGTCGGCGCCACGCACAGGCGCACCGGGGCACCGAGATCATCGTCGACGATGCTGTAGTCGACATCGATGGTCGCGCTGCCGGCAACCGCCATCAGGTAGCAGCGCTGCATCGTGGCCGGGTTGGACTGGGTGGCCGTCAGCTGGCTGATCCCGCCATTTTCACTGACGCTTATCGGATCGAAAGCCAGTGCGGTCAGCTGCGGCAGGTCCTCCGCATCGGTCAAGATGGTATTGGCGATCAGGCCGGCGGTCCCGGCGGCGAGGAACTCGTTGCCCTCGAACACCGCATCGTCGATGGGCGTCACCGCCAGCTGGGTGCTGGTGTCACCGGCAATCACGCAGGCCTGAACCCCTGGTGCCGGCATCGCGTCGTCGACGCTGTAGTCGGTACCGAGCTGCGCGTCGCCGGCGAAGCTGATGTTGAAGCACAGATCCGTGGTGGTAGCGCGGTTCAGGCTCAGGATCAGCGCAATGGCTGCGCCGTCCTCGGCAAAGCTGGCCGCGCTGAAGGCCAGATCGCTGACGATGGGCGCGGTCTTGTCCTCCAGCAGCGTCAGCGTCGCGCTCAGCCCGCCGCTGTCGACCTGCACGCTCTCGTCGCCCTCAAAAACCAGGTCGTCGATGCCGGTCAGCGGCACTGATCGGGTCAGTTCACCCGGAGCGACGCACAGGCTCACCGGCGCGCCAGGATCGTCGTCGGCGATGCTGTAGTCGGTATCCAGGGTCGCGCTGCCGCTGACCGCCATCAGGAAGCAGCGCTGCACGGTTGCCAGGTTGGACTGGGTCACCGACAGCTGACTGATCCCGCCGTTCTCAGTGGCGCTGGTCGGGTCGAAGGCCAGCGCGGTCAGCGTTGGCGCGTCTTCGTCGTCGGTCAGGGTGACGCTGGAGGCGCCTGCGCCGCTGCTGGCATCGATGCTCTCATCGCCTTCGAAGGTGCTGTCGTCGATTGGACTGAGGGTCAGGTCGGTATCGATGGCGCCGGCCTCCACACAGGCCTGAACGCCCGCCGTGAGCGGGTCATCGTCGCTGACCGCATAATCCACGCCAAAGCTCGCCGAACCGGCAAAGCTGATCGTCTGGCAGCTCTCGAATTCGGAGAGCCGATTGAGCGTGACCAGCAGGCCGATGTCGCTGCCGGTCTCAGCCAGCGTGGCCGCATCGAAGCTGAGCGACTGCACCGTTGGCGGCGACTTGTCTTCGATCAGGTTCAGCGTGGCATCGAAGCCGCCACTGCTGGCCAGCACGTTCTCGTCGCCTTCGAAGACGGCATCATCAATCGCCGCTACCGCGACGCTGCGCAGAGACTCACCGGCTGCGACGCACAGCTGCAGCCCTGCGGCGCCGTCGTCATCGGCGATGGTGTAGTCCACCCCGAAATCCGCGCTGCCCGACAGCGCGACCGTGTAGCACTGTGGCGCGGTGGCGATGTTCGACTGGGTCAGCATCAGCTGGCTTACCCCGCCGTTCTCACTGATGCCGTCGGGATCGAACAGCAGTGCGGTCACCGTCGGGGTGTCTTCTGCGTCGGTCAGCGTGGTGCCAGCGGACAGAGCGCCGCTCATCGCACTGATCGATTCATCCCCTTCGAAGATGGCATCGTCGATTGGGGTCACGATGAGCTGCGCGCTGGTGCTGCCGGCGCTGGCGCAGGCCTGAATGCCGGCGGCCGCATCGTCATCGCTGACGCTGTAGTCGCTGCCCAGCGCTGCAACGCCGCCGAAGCTGACGGTGTAGCACTGGTCGAAGGCAGAGGCGCGATCCAGGGTCAGATCCAGGGTGATTGCGCCGCCGGTTTCGGCAAAGCTGGCTGCGGAGAAACTGAGGCTGGCCACGGTCGGCAGCGGATCATCATCGATGATGGTGATGGTCTGGCTGTCGAGGGTGCCGATGGTCAGGCCGCTGGAGACGGTGCTGATGGACACCATCGCGTCTTCGTCGCCTTCGTTGAGACTGTCGTCCACTACGGTGAAGCTGGTGCTGGCGGTGGTGGTGCCATCGGTGATGGTCAGCTGGGTGTTGCCCAGCACATAGTCGCCGGCGGTGATGCCTGTGCCGCTCACCATCAGGTCGACAGTTTGGCTGCCGACCACCGTGGCATCTGCGGTCGCGGTGACGGTAATCACGCTGGCGGCGGCCTCGCTGCCGCTATTGCTGTCGACGCTCAGCTGTACGCTGGGTTTGCGGTTGATCCAGACCTGATTGGGACCGGTGTAGTTGGCGTCGACCACGTCCAGATCGCCATCGCCGTCGACATCGCCGACCGCGATACCGTAGGTCACCC
>JAGRJL010000214.1 GCA_020442775.1 Lysobacterales bacterium
TACGCCAGGCCCGCGATCGAATCCGGCCAGCTGGTCGAGTGTCGGGTGGAACAGCACCGCGCCGACGAGCAGCATTACCTGGCCTGGCGTCCACAGGAAGAAGCTGCCGCGCTCAGTTGGTGGCTGCAGCGGATGCGCCGACCGGGGACCCTCGAGGCACTGTTTGCGCACACCGCACGCACCCATTTCGGCGGTTGAGAAGCACGCACTGGTGGGCTTTCGCGCCAGTCAGCGGCCTTCGCCTTCGGCTTGGTCGGGCCAAAGCGCCCGCCCATCCGAGAACAATGTCCATCTGGCGCCGTTCTGCGTAGCAACTGGATAACTGCAGCAAGACGTCAATGGCCATGTTGATCCGCTCCGGTTTTCGCCGGCTTGCCGCCCTCGCCTTCCTGCTGGTGCAGGGCAACCCCGCCTGGGCATTGACCGACCTGGTGCCGAGCTACGGTGGCTGTGCGCAGACCCAGTACACCCAGACCGTCAGCGTCGGCCCGGCCGACGACTATCAGTCGGCGGTTGATTCTCTTCAACCGGGTCAGCGCCTCCAGCTGCAGGCGGGCACCTACGGCAACGGACTGCGGATCTACAACCGCAACGGTGACCTCAACAACTGCATCGCGATCGAGGGCCCGCCAGACCACAGCGCCATCTTTGTTGGGCTGCCGATCAACGGGATCCGCAATGTGGTGCAGATCCGCAACAGCAGCTTCGTGGTCTTGCGAAACTTGCGCATCGACGGCAGTGGCACCACCGATCTGGACGCGCTCAAGTCAGACGCCAATATCGCCGGCGGCCACCCCTTTGCCTGGTCACACCATCTCACGGTCGAGAACCTGTGGATCCATGATTTCGACTTCGATCAGCAGCAGGTGGGGATCTCGACCAAGGGCCCGGCCTGGAACTGGGTGGTGCGCCACAACCGCATCGAGCGGGTCGGCACCGGGATGTACTTCGGTAACTCCAACGGCGCCGAGCACTTCGTCAATGGCCTGATCGAGTTCAACCTGGTGACTGACAGCGTGGGCTACAACGCCCAGATCAAGCATCAGTTTTCCGGCTCCCGCCCCAGTGGAACGGGTTTCGAAAGCCTGCCGAATCCGGGCCGGACGGTGATCCGCCACAACGTCTTCAGCAAGGGCCCCAACTCCTCCAGCGGCGGCAATGCGCGCCCCAACCTGCTGCTGGGCAGCCCGCCGCTAAGCGGTCCCGGCAGCGAGGATGACTTCGTGGTGGCGCAGAACTTCTTCTATCGCAACCCGACTGGATTCGAGGCACTGGTGCAGGGCGAAGGACATCTGATCATCTACGGCAACCTGCTTTACAACGATCAGGGGCCGGCTCTGGCGGTGCAGCCGCAAAACGGTGAAGTCCGGCGGGTTCGGCTGTTCCACAACACGGTAGTCAGCTCCGAGGGAGGGATCTTTGTCTCCTCCAGCGTCAATCCCGGCTTCAGCCAACTGGTTCGCGGCAACGCCGTCTTTGCCGACGGTACCCCGATCAGCGGCGGCAGCCAGATGGACAACATCGTCGGCACCCAGGCAGCAGCAGCCCAGACACTCAATGATCCGCTCGGCGGTCTCCCGCTGGATCTGTATCCGCAAAGCGGAGCACTCACCGGCCCACCGCCCGATGTGAGTGTGCTCGCCGGCTACCCGGATGCCGAACGGGATTTCAACGACCAGCCGCGGGATCTGGCGATTCGCGGTGGCTATGGCGGCAGCGGCAGCAATCCGGGCTGGGTGCTGACGCTGAACTTCAAGCAATTGGTCGGCGACGGCATCCACGCTGACGGATTCGAATAGCCCCAGCAACACTCCGATGACGCAAGTGGAGTGCCGCCCTCCCATATCCGGCAGAGGGCGCCGCCACGGTCGAGCGCCCCAGCAGCCGTACTCGCAAGCCAGGACACTCAGGCGCGAACTGACCCGCAATCTTCCCAAGGCACCCAAAGGTGAAGCGAAGCGGGACGAAAAGCCCATTGACGACTCTGATTTCCGTCATTGGGACTAGCCTGTTCTGCGAAGTTGCGACAGGCTGGTGGTTTCCGATCAGGGCCCCGGCTCATGAGTCCATACCTCCGCTTCGCCGCCTTGGCGATCGTCGTGCCCCTTGCAGTCGGCTGTAGCAGCGAACCGACCGCCACCCCCGAACTCGCCGCGCAGTGGTGGCAATGGACGAAATCGGCGCCGGCCCCGGTGAATCCCGTTCGTGACCTAAGCGGAGAACATTGTGCGGTCGGGCAAACCGGTTCGGTGTGGTTTCTTGCTGGTGGATATGGTTCTTCAAAGATCCGGCGCCGTTGTACTGTCCCTGCCGACCAAGCGCTGTTCTTCCCGGTCATCAACATGGTCCATTACCCCCACCCCAACGGAGCGGAATACACCTGTGATCGGGCAAAGACCGACGCCGCAGTCAACAATGACACCGCGCTGGAGCTGTTCGCCGAGTTGGATGGGGTTTCGATCGAAATCGGCGAACAACAGCGCATCAGAAGCGAAGACTGTTTCGACATCTTCGAGCGAGTGTCGCCAAGGCCGGACGGACTTCGTGGATATCCTTCCGCTACCGATGGCTTCTGGCTGTTGTTGCAACCGCTAGAGCCAGGCACTCACTCGCTGAAGTTCGGCGGCCGCTACAACGCCGAAAGCGGTAGCTTTGGGAAGATGATCCAGGACATCGAGTACCAACTGATCGTCAACTGATGCGGACCCCGCCGACCCTCGTGGACGGCGCAATGCCATGAGCATCGCTGCCATACCAATCTGCTTTGCGAGCTAGACGCTCTGCGCGGGCGATGGCTGAGCAGAGCTTTGGTTCGCCTGATGCCGATTCTTGCCTTGCCGCTTGGCCTCCAGCAACGCCTGATCGGCAGCGCGCAGCACCTCGGCGAAGGGCATTCCCGGACGCAAAGGTGCAGAGCCAATCGACACCGTGACGGCAGATTCAGTCTGTCCAAGGTTCATCGGCTGGTCGGCAAAACAGCGGCGAATGCGTTCCCCGAAGCTCCCGCTGCCTCGCTCCTGTGCATCGCCCCTGCGTACCACCAGAAACTCCTCCCCGCCCCAGCGACAAAGCAGATCGCTCTCGCGCAACAGCGGTGACAGCCGTGGCCGCACCTGCGCCAGGACCGCGTCACCGGCATCATGCCCGAGCGTGTCGTTGAGCTTCTTGAAATCATCCAGGTCGATCAGCAGGATTTCCGCGTCCGCATACGGCAAGTCCTCCACTGCCTGACGCAAACCGCGCCGATTCAGGCAGCCGGTGAGTGGATCATGATTGGCGGCGTGATCGAGTCGCTTGCGAATTCGTTCGCGCATGCGCAGGGTTTGCACCATCACCCCGGCCAGCACCAGGCCCAGAACCGCAACCACCACGGCGACAATCAGCAACAGCTGCTGGCGCGAGGCATTGAGTTTGGCGATCTCCCCTTCCTGCCGCAGCCGCTCGTTCTCGGCAGCCAGGATTTCCGCCTGGTACTGCGCACGGATTTCGTCCATGCGCTGGCTGAGCTCGCGGCGCGCCTGCGACATACCGAGATCAAAAGCCTGTTTTGACAGCGCCAGCGCCTGATCCTGGTGGCCGAGGCGCTCGTGCACGCTGGAGGCGATGCTCAACAGGGTCACCTTGTCGTCCGGCTTGGCCGACATCTGTCCGCTATCCACCGCCGCCAGCAAGCGCTCGGCATTTGCAAGCGCCTGCTCCAGCCGCCCAGAATCGGCGAAGACGTCGAGCAGATGCAGTTCGGCGATAAATACCTCAGCCGCATCTCCCACCTCCCGCGCTCGCGCCAAGGCTCGTTGATAATAGTTCTCCGAAAGCTCGAACTGGCCCTCCATCAGCGCCACCCGCCCGAGGTTGCTCAGGATCTTCAGCTCGCCCCGGGGGTTGCCGAGTTTCTCGAAGATCTCCAATGACTTCGCCAGCACCAACTTCGCCTCGCTCAACTCATCTGATTGTGAAGGGCCATCCTGGCGCTGCTTGGCGAGCAATGAAGCGCCCAGATTCATCGCGGTTCCGGCGACACCGATCTCCAGACCGGCCTGTTCGAACACCGCCATCGCTGCACGCTGGACCTCTATCGCCTGATCGAATTGCTCGAGGGCGTAGTACACGTTGCCGAGATTGGCGCGGGTCTTGGCTGACTCCAGCGCTTCGCCATGCTTGTCAAACAACCGCAGCGCGTCAATGTAGCTGGCGGTCGCCTGCTCCAGTCGATTCTCGTCGTAGTGCACGACACCGATATGCCGGAGTGTCAGCGCTTCGCGCAGGGGCTGATTCAGACGACGGAAGTCCTCCAGTGCCGTCTCCAGCAAGGTGAGCGACTCGGTGTTGCGTCCCAGCACATTGAGCTGCAGCGCCAGCGCCCGACGCGCTTCCGCCACCGCGAGGGGCTGATCGGTCGCAACCGCCTCGTCCATCAACAACTTCAGCTGCGCGACTCCCAGAGCGGGATCGCTGTTCATGTTGGCTTCGGCGGCAAAGATCCGCTCGGTGAGCATTTCGGACTGCGCGTGCAAGCCGGCCGAGCCACTCGTCAGCCAAACCAGCAGGATCCAGATCCCGAACTTGAGATTGGAAGGCATTGGCTCTCCCCGGGGACGCAGGGCACAACAGTAACGCAAGTACGGCCCCTGCTGACGCCGCCCTACGACGCCGCCGGTTGCTTGCTGGCGGCCGGAAAGCCTCCTGCCACGGCGGGCATCAGACAGCGCAAGGTCACGTGAGGTCCCGAGAGCGCTTGCTCGCGCATTCCAGACCGCTACCGTCCAAACGTCCATTTGAGAAATGCTTCACATGCTGATGGCAGTTTGTCCGGTGGATGCGCGCGGATCACGCCTGAGACTATGGACCGGTCGTGGCGTCAGCTCGGGCCGCCACGCACCGTCGGCGCGCCCAGCCAACCTTGTCATCAGGATGAAAACCTCGCACCCACCTTCAACTATGCTGAGCACCGATGAACACCCCAGCGAAATCGCCAACCCTGCGCGTCCTGCTGGTTGAGGACAGCCTGGCGCTGCGCCAGTCGCTGGGGGCGCTGTTCGAAAGTCGCGGCCATCAGATCGACTTTGCCGCCGACGGGCGTAGCGGCCTGGCGCTGGCCCTGTCCGAACCGCCGGATGTGCTGGTATTGGATTTGGGCTTGCCAGGTATGGATGGCCTTCGCGTTTGTCAGGCGCTGCGCGAACAGGCCGACCGCCACATCCCGATCCTGATGCTCACCGCGCGTGACCAGGTCGAGGACAAGCTGGCTGGCTTCACCGCCGGTGCCGATGACTATCTGGTCAAGCCCTTTGCTGCAGAAGAACTGATGGCGCGCTGCCTGGCCTTGTCCCAGCGCCACCGGGTCGGGAACGCCTACCGGCTGCAGATCGGCTCACTGTGCATCGATCGGCGCAGCGGGATCGCCAGTCGGGCCGGCCAAGCGCTGGACCTGCAGGGTATCCCCCTGAAGATCCTGCGGATGCTGGCGGAGTCCTGGCCGCGCGCCGTCACTCGCAGCGAGCTCCTGCGTGAACTGTGGCCGGACGAGGTGCCGGCATCTGATCCGCTGCGCTCGCATCTGTATTTGCTCCGACAGGCGCTCGACCGGCCCTTTGAGAAGCCCATGCTGCGGACTGTCCACGGCATCGGCTTCGCGCTCGATGAGCGGGCCTGAGGGGTCATCGAATCGAATGCCGCTTCTGAACTCGCCAGCGCCCACCCTGCGGCGACGCTTGATCGCGAGCTTGAGCGCCTTCGCGCTGGTGCTGATCGCGCTGTTCTCCGGATTCGCCCTGCTGATGGCCTATGTGGTGGAAGACGGTTATCTGGCGGCCGCGCTGCAGCTGGAAGCCGAGCGCCAGCAGCAGGCCTGGCAAGCGCAGCAAAGCTGGCTGCAGCCGCTGGACCCAAAGACCCGGCTCGTTCGCAGTCCCGCTGAATTCCCGGGAGATCTGCGCAGCGCCTCCGAACAGCGACCACAGGGCCGCGAATTTCCCGGCCAGGCCGGCCGCCACTATCACCTGCGCGCGCTGCGCGGCGAATGGGGCGAGGTCTGGCTGGTGGCCGAAGTCGGCGACCGTCTGCTGGTCCGACAGATGCGCGGCACTGTACTCATCTGGCTGATTGCCGGCGCGATCCTGATGCTGGGTTGTGCGCTGACCCTGGGCTACTGGATCGCCGGCCGCATCAGCGCCCCGCTGGCACAGCTGGCCGGAGCCGTTGCCGGCGCCAACCCTCAGTACGCCTCAACCTTGTCAGGTGGACCGCAGGATGGCCGGCTGGCCGAGGTTGACGCACTCAACCGCGCATTCGACGAACTCCTGCAACGCGTGCATCAGGCGCTGAATCGCGAGCGCGCCTTCAGTCAGGATGCCAGTCACGAGCTGCGTACGCCGCTGGCGGTGATCATCAGCTCCGCCGAGCAGGCGCGCCTGTCGCTGACAGACCGCCACCAGGCCGCTGCACTGGAGCGGGTGCTGACCTCTGCCAGACAGTTGCAGCAAAGCCTGCAGGTGCTGCTCGCGCTCAATCGCGAAGCCGAATCGACAGGCAGCGAGTGTGCGCTGCTGCCGGTCCTCGAACGAGTGATCGTGGAGCAGTCGACCTGGCATGACGATCCGGCATTGCAACTGGAGATTGATGTCCCGGACGGCGCCCGGATCGCGCTGGCGGAAGACGTGCTGCACCTGTTGCTGGCCAATCTGATCGGCAACGCCATGGCCCACGCCCAGGCCGAGCGCAGCGGACGCCGGCCGGTGCATGTCTGGATCAAGCCCGACCGGTCCCACTTGCTGATCAGCAACCTGTCAGCGCACTCGCTTGGCCCCAGTGACCTGCAGCCCTTCGTCAAGGGCAATGACAGCGCCGGTTTGGGCCTGGGCCTGAACATCGTGCAGCGGCTGGCTGACAAGCATCAGCTGCAGCTGCAGTTCAATAGTCGAGACGGATGGGTGGACGTCAGCCTGGGACCCTGCAGGATTTGATTCTGGTTTGAAGTGCCCTCGGCAATCTGTCGGCATCTCCAGATCGGATCCGCCCATGAATGCCCAAACCATCGCTGCATTTCGCAATCCCCCGCACCGTTGGCGAACCATGGCCTGGCTCACGCTGGCCATCGTCGCGGCCATCGCCGGCTGGCTGCAGCCC
>JAGRJL010000215.1 GCA_020442775.1 Lysobacterales bacterium
ATCAGCATGACTCTGGGCTTTACCAGCGATTTTGAGCAGCGCCCGATGAGTTCGCCCACCGTGTTCAATTTCTACGAACCGGATTTCCAGGCGCCCGGTCCGATCCAGACGGCCGGACTGTTTTCGCCCGAGTTCCAGATCCTCACCGAGACCAGCGTGACCCGGATGAACAACACCATCCGTTCGCGCGCGGTTGACTACTACATCGGATCCAACAATCCGCCGGCGACCCGGCCGCTGGTCAACCTCGACCCATTGGCGGATCTGATCCTCACCCCCAACGCCAGCACCTACGGGCAGCTGGTGGACGAATTGAGCATGCGGCTGATGGCCGGGCAGATGTCCTCGGCGATGCGCGCCACCCTGGTCACCATGCTGACCAGTCAATCGGCGCCATCCACCCAGGCCAACCGCATCGATCGGGTGCGCCAGCTGCTGCGGGTGATCCTGTTCTCACCCGAATTCGCCGTGCAGAAGTAAGGAGTCCGCCATGTCACGACTGCATCAGCAAGCACGACGAGCTTTCCTCAAGCGTCTGGGCGCCACCCTGGGTGGCGGCACTGCGCTGTCATTTCTGCCGCAGCTGAGAATGATGGATGCTGCGCTGGGCGCGACCGCAGGCGGCAGCTACCGGGCGCTGGTCTGCGTCTATCTGGGCGGCGGCAACGATTCCTTCAACTGGCTGATCCCCACCGATGCCAGTCGCTATGCCACCTATCTGACCTCCCGCGGTGGAGTCTACACGGGCGCCAACGGTCCGCTCGGTCTGGACCAGGGGGCCCTGCTGCCGACCACGCTGAGCAATCTGCCGGCAGGCCACAGCTATGGCATGCATCCGGCCTGCGCCGACTGGGACGGGATCGACGCCAACGGCACCCAGACCGCGATGCCCGGGCTGGCCAGCCTGACCAATCAGGGCAAGGTTGCCTGGCTGGCCAACACCGGCACCCTGATCGTGCCGCTGACCAAGGCCAATTTCTCCGACCCCGGCTTTCCCAAGCCGCCGCAGCTGTATTCGCACAGCGATCAGACCCGTTTGTGGCTGCAGGGCCGCGAAGACGCCAACTTCCTGCTTGGCTGGGGTGGCCAGATCGCTGATCTGGTGTTCGGCGAAAACGGCACCATCGGCGGCTCCGCCTTGTCCCTGCCGATGAGCGTCAGCTTCGCCGGCGCCACCCGCTTCCTGGTGGGTGATCAGGTGCTGCCCTACCGGATGAACAGCTGCGGCAATCCGAATAGCGGGACCGCAGTGCCGGGCTATACGGTCGGCCAGAACTTTGCCAACTGCTCGGGAACCACCTCGCTCTCCGGCTTCGATGCCTGTGCTTCCGGCAGCGCCACCCAGGCTCAGGAAATCGCGCTTTGCGAATTGCTCAACAATCCCGGCAGTCACCTGTTTGAAGCCGAACATGCCGGCACCATGAAGCGGGCGATGGACCTTTCGCAGGAAATTCGCGCAGTGATCACCGGAACCACCAACAATGATTCATTGCTGACCACGCCGTTCCGGGCCGTTGCCGATAATCAGGCAGTTGCCGGATACAACATTGCCGCCGACGGCAACAACTCGCTGGCCGAGCAGCTGGCGATGGTGGCCCGGATGATCAAGGTTCGTCAGGCGCTGGGCCAGAATCGCAACATCTTCTTCGTCAGCCTGGGCGGCTTCGACACCCATTCAACGCAGATGCCCGACAACGGCCAGCCGCGCCTGCTGCGGCGGATATCGCGTGCGCTGGGCTCGTTCTACCGGGCGCTGGAAGAAATGGGTCTGGAGAACAACGTCACCACTTTCACCGCCAGCGAGTTCTCGCGCACCCTGAACTCCAACGGCGATGGCTCTGATCATGGCTGGGGCGGGCAGAGTCTGGTGATGGGCGGCTCGGTGGACGGCGGCAAGCTGTTTGGCACCTTCCCCGATCTCACCCTGAACGGCCCGGACAGCTTCTCCCGCGGCCAGATGATCCCGACCACCGCAATGGATCAGTACGGTGCGACCCTGGCGTCCTGGATGGGCCTTGGTGGCACCGCGGTCGATGGGATTTTCCCCAACCTGAGCAATTTTGCGGCATCCAATCTGGGGTTCATGAATCCGGCGCCGGCCTGATCGCCGTTCCGCTCACCATGGTGTGCCGGCCGCGCTAAGCTGACGCCAATCACGCTTGGGAATCGGATCATGGGTCAGGGGAAGGGAAACATCGGGTTGGCCATGCTGCTGTGTCTGGCACCGGCGGCATGGGCCGGGGGCCCCAGCGGCTGCGACAGCATTGCGGCGGTCGCGCCGTTCACCCAGTTCAACTACCCGCTCACCATCCAGAGCGTGTGGAACAACAATTGCGATGGGTGTCACGTCGGCGGCAGCGCGGGTGGATTGTCGTTGTCTGCACCGGCCTCGGAACTGAACCTGATCAATGTCCCCAGCCTTCAAAACCCGGCTTTTACCCGGGTGGTGCCCGGCGATCCAGTGGGCAGTCTGCTGTTTCTCAAGATCAACTGCGATGACCCGGGCCTGGGCGGGCGGATGCCGATGGGCTCAACCCTCAGCACTACCCAACAGAGGCTGATCTTCGACTGGATCGCCAACGGCGCGCCGCTGGTCAGCAACGGCTTTGAAGATCGCTGAGACGGTTCGGCCCAGTGCTGCGCGCGGCGGACTTCAGGGGGTCGGACAGGCTCAGGGAATCAGCGCCAGCTTGCCGATGGTCTGACCTGATTCGATCCGGCGCTGGGCCAGGGCGGCATCCGCAAGCGGGAAGCGCTCCACCGGTAGCGGATTGAGCGAGCCATCGGCGAAACGCAGCAGCAGCCAATCCATGCCCTCGCGCAGACGTGGCGCCTGCGCCTGCAGGAAACTCAGATTGGCCGCGAGCACGCTGCGGTTGCTTTGGGTCATGTTGAGCGGGTTGAAGCGGGGCGTGCGCAGCCAGTCCCAGGCCAGCGAAAGCCAATTCAGGCGACCGTGCCTTGGCAGCATGCTGTGGAAGCCGTAGATCAGCAGCTTTCCGGTGGGCGCCAGATGCTCATAGCTGGCGCGCAGGGTACTGACCCCATTGGCATCAAACACCGCCTGGTAGCCTTGTTCTGCGCAGGCCTGCGCCGCCGGCCAAAGCTTTTGGGTGGACTTGTCGATGATCTGATCGGCGCCCATCGACTGCGCATGGGCCACCTTGTGTCCTGCGCCAACCACCCCAACGCAGTGACAGCCCGCGAGCTTGCCCAGCTGCAGCAACGCCGAGCCCACCCCTCCTGCGGCCGAATGCACCAGCCAGTGATCGCCCGGTCGCGGATAGAGCAGCTGATGGACCATGAACCAGGCAGTGAGAAAGACGCTGGGCAGGGTCGCACCCTGCTCCATGCTCAGATTTGCAGGCAGCGCGAAGACCTGGGTCTGCTCAATCAGCGCATGGCTGGCATAGCCATTGAACAGGGTCAGGCCGATCACCCGGTCGCCCACTCGCCAGGAAGTGACCCCGGGGCCAACCGCATCGATCTCTCCGGCTAGTTCAAATCCCGGGGTGATCGGATAGCCGTGAAGCTGTTTCGCAGACGCGTACAGACCCATCCGGATGATCCCGTCTGCGTAGTTGACGCCGCAGGCCTGGGCCTTGATCCGAACCTGGCCGGGCCCGGGTTCCGGAGTGCTCAACTGCTCCAGGCGCAGCGCGCCGTAGCCGCCCGGGCGATCGATTCGAATCCTTTGCATTGCCTTTGCCACGCCTGCCGCAACCGGCAACAGTATCGCCTCAGTCGACCATTCATAGTCTCCGGATGAGCGCAAGCCTTCGCCGGTGTGGTCCAATCTGCACTCTCCGGACCCGGCCTCATATCGATGCTGCCTAGACGCGACTTGATGCTGGTGTTGCTGATCTGCCTGGTTTGGGCCGGAAATTTCCTGGCCAGCGCGTCGGCCATGCGCCACTTCCCGCCGCTGCTGTTCACTGCGCTGCGGATGCTGGTGGTGCTGCTGGTGCTGATGCCGTGGCTCAAGCCGGTGGCGCCGGGGATGCGGCTGCGGCTGGTGGCGGTGGCCTTGCTGACCAATGTGATTCATTTCGGACTCAACTTCTGGGCGCTGCGCGCAGCAGGGGATATCAGCTCCAACGCGATTGCCCTGCAGAGCTACATCCCGATGGCCGCGCTGATGGCCTGGTGGCTGCTTGGTGAGCCGATTCGCTGGCGCAGCGGGCTGGGGATCGCGACCGCCTTTCTCGGCGTTCTGGTGCTGGGCTTCGACCCCCTGGTGCTTGATGCCCCTTTCGCGCTGGTGCTGTGCCTGAGTTCGGCAGCCGTGCTGGCGCTGGGCATGGTGCTGATGCGTGGGTTATCGGGCGTCCACGCCTTTCAGCTGCAGGCATGGTCGGCGTTGATGGGGGTGCCGCTGCTGACCCTGAGCGCCGCAGCGCTGGAGCCGCTCAGTCTGGCCCTGCTGGCCGATGCCAGGCTGCTGGACTGGGGCGGGGTGGTTTACTCGGCGCTGGGTGCGTCGCTAGTCGGTCACGGGCTGCTCTACGTGCTGGTGCAGAGGCATCCGGTAGCGCTGCTGTCCCCTTTCCTGCTGCTGACGCCAGTTTTCGCGGTGGCGCTGGGGGTGCTGGTGTGGGGTGATCGCCCCGGTCCGCGGCTGTGGGTAGGCGGCGCCCTGGTGCTCTCCGGGGTGCTGGTGGTAGCTCTGCGTGGTCGACGCAAGGCCATGCAGGCTGCGCCCGCCCGATAACCGAGCAGGCGCGCTATAGACGCCTACTCCCGCTCGGCGTTGCCGAACCGCTGCGGCTCCACACCCTCCACCGGGCCGATCTTGGCCAGCTGATGCACCCGCAGGGTGCCGCCGTGCTCGAAGCGAATCTTGCCGCGGACCTCGGCGCCAGCTTCGATGGTGACCTTGGCATCGTCGTCGCTGTTCCAGCACAGGCCCCAGCAGGTGGACTTGCGCACGATCAG
>JAGRJL010000216.1:0-16446 GCA_020442775.1 Lysobacterales bacterium
GGCGACTGGCTATTGGGCCCGGTGGCAGAGATCGTTGGCCCGGAGCGTCTGGCGATCTATCACCAGACCCTGGCGGGACTTACCCGTAGCGAACAGGAGCTGGTCCTGATGCGCTTCGAGTTCGGGCTGAGCTTTGCCGAGATGGCGCTCGAAGTCGGCTCGACCGCAGAGGCAGTTCGCAAGCGGCTGGCCCGAATACTGCTGAGCATGGCGATGAGTCACGGAGTAGAGCATGAGAAATCGAGTTGAGGATCTGGTCGATCAGATGCTGGATGGCAGCACAATCGACTGGGATCAGGGTGATCAGGGGCTGGAGGCCGATCCCCAACTGCGGGGTTTGCAGGCCCTGGATCGCGTATTCAGCGCTTTCTCCCAATTCGGTCTCGCCGCGAAGGAAGCGGACCTCGCGGATGCGAGCTTCGCGTTCGACAAGCTCAGGGTCTACGGAAGGATCGGCGCGGGCGGCCAGGGCGAGGTCTATCGCGCCTATGATCCGATACTGCAAATGAGGGTAGCGCTGAAGCTCTTTCCCGCCGGCGATGCGCCGGGATGGTTGGCGGAAGCTCGACAGCTGGCGCGCCTGCAGCATCCCCATATCGTGCGGATCTTTGGCGCGGCGATCGAGAATGGACGTGCCGGACTCTGGATGGAACTGGTCGATGGTCCGAATTTGCGCGAAGTGGTGGAGAGCACGGGTCCGATGCCGCCGGCAGAGGCGGTTGGCATCGTCCTGAACCTGATCGATGCCCTGAGCGAGATGCATGCCGAGGGGATCCTGCACGGCGACATCAAGGCGGAAAATGTCTTGCGCGATCAGGATGGCAGGGTGGTGCTCAGCGACCTGGGCGCGGCGCACGGGATCAGCGCGTGCCCGCCGATACTGCTTGGGACGGCGCGCTACATGGCGCCGGAATTGCTCGATGGTGCCGATCGCCTGCCGGAACATGATCGCTATGCGCTGAACGTGCTGCTTTACTACCTTCTCAGCGGCGAATTTCCGACTGGCGATGGGGAGCTGACGGCGGGCGGCGTGATTGCTCTCCAACAGCGAGTGCCCAACCTGCCTTCCGCCTTGTGCCGCACCATCGACCGCGAATTGGCCATCTCTCCCCGCGCGCGTCACGCCTCCTTGGCGCACTACGCCGCATCCCTGCAGCGCGCTACCAGCTCGCGTCGATTGCTGCCCTGGTCGGCAGCCGCGGGGGTGCTGGCAGCCCTGGTGGTGATGATGACAACAGTGGGATCGCCGCCGGCCGCAGATTCGGCGCCAGCCGAGGCGCCTTCGGCCGAGGTGAGCTTCGTCGCCGATAGTGGTGACGGACTGCGTGCCGTCGCCGATGGGGCGCAGTTGGATCCAAACTTGCCCCTGCTGCTACGACTGCAGTCAAACCGGCCGAATTGGGTCTACATCCTCAATCGCGATGATCACGGACGTGAGACTCTGCTCTTCCCCAATGTCGACCTGCCCGTGGCCAACCCTCTGCCGGCAGGAACGACCTGGTTGCCGGGCGCGATCGAGGGGCTGCTGCGCGGTTGGGCGCTGGATGGCACCAGCCGCGCCGAGGACTTCGTCGTCATTGTCAGTCCAGCGCCTGCACCGGGGCTGGAACAACTGCTCTCGAGCTGGCCCCGTCTTTCAGTCAATGGCCCAACTCGAGGGGTCAGCGGCCTGGCGCCCGCCAATGCAGCCGGCCAAGGACTGGAGCAATGGCTGCAGGGTGAAATGACAGCTGCGAACCTGCAAGTCTGGCGCTATCGCTTCCTGATGATGGAATCCGGCAACGCGAGGTCGCCCGTCGACGTGGTTCAGCTGGCGCTGGCGGCGAATCAGGAATGTGCCGGCCCTTTTCCTCCATGCCAGCACCCGCAGTAGCGCCAGTTGACTAGGTGTGGCCCAGGCGCCGTGCTCCTGCTGCTGCTCGCGACCGCGTTCGTGACTGCGTCAGGTGCGCGCTTTCCCAACGTAGTGGAGCGGACGATCACGCTGAAAGGAGAAGCAGCGGTGGCGCTGAGCGCATTGCTGGGCTTGTCTGATTCTTGCCGGACAACCGAACTGCCCTTGGGAAAGCGAGACGCGTGGGCGGTCTATCTGCTCAAACAGGACACCGAGGAGCCACTGTCGAACGACAACGACGGAGCGCCGCCGCGACACAACTGGGTCAAGTATTGCGTCGATTCCGGACCGACCCTGACCATTGGGCCCTACTGGCTGGATCTGGGCACCCAACTCCCGGATCGGCGCCCGGGCTACTACGCGTTTGGCTCTCCGCTGATCGCCGAGTCCGATGGCCCAGATGACCGATGGATGCATCTCGTCAGGCAGCTAAGGTTGCCGGTCGATTGGGAAAAGCACTCGCCTGGTCCATTCAGGCGCTGCTTTGACGCGAGCGCAAACGTCGAAGCCTGTGTGGCGGTCTACTGGGACAAGGAGTACGGCGATACGGAACACAGTTCTGGGTGCCGCATCGTGCTCCTGGTGGGAAGGCGTCAACGGACCTTGCGCTCACTGCTGGGTCTATGACCTTGGCGAAAGGATTGTTAATCATGGATGGGGTTGGCTGATGTCGAGCACTGTGCTGTCGCCGCTAGAGGTACTCGAGCGCTTCCTGGGGGATGAAGAAGTGGCGCTCGCTCAGGGGTCGTCGGGTAGCTACTACCCCAGCAATCATCACCGGATCAAACCGTTGGTGAGTCGCGCGCCAAGGTTGCTGGATACCGATCGCCGGGTATCCCTGTATTTTCATCTGTTGCGGCACGATGTTTGTCCCAGTTTGAAATCGGACCTCGAACTGGATCTGCTGAAACTCGCCTACGAGCGGGTCAAGCCGCTGTTCTCGGTCGGTCATCCGGCGTTGATCATGAGCCGGGCAAAGGGGCTTTTTCTGTTCGGCAGCAACGACTGCCACTGGCTGGCGGAAGGGTCAGGGTTCACCATCAGTCAGTACCGCGGTCGGCTGAGCTTCTGGCGGCATGTCGACTCGTTCTGGCACATGACCGGCATGCTCAGCAAACAGGACAAGTTCGCCCAATGGGCGCAGGATCGAGCACTGCTGGCGCGCGCCGCTGAGGTCTTACATAGCGTTCAACTCGAACGCGACCTGATCTTTTCCAGTCAGCTGTGGTTCTGGGCCTTGCTATTGCTGACCCTGCAGGAGGAGGCGACGGCCAGGGTCGCCGTCGACTGGCTGCTGCGGGCCCGCTGTGCGAACCCGATGCGAGCGGAGCTGATCAACCATCTATCCCGCTATTTGGCGGCGGCTGGACGCCCCGAGCTGTTGGCGTTCGGCGAGCGCCAGATCTGAAAGGAAGCCCAGTAGTACGGATGCCGGTGCGATAGCGGCGTTCCCCTGGGCGCCAGCCCGCCGACGCCTCGTTCGGCCGTCTCGTCGTTCGCCGGGGTTCTGTCCTTGGCCTGATCCAGCATCGCCTCACGCAGTGCGCGTTCGGGCGCCTGACCCTGGTCCCGATAGCGGTAGAACCGGGTCATCAAATCGGCGGTGGATTGGTCATTGATCGGCCACAGGCTGGCGACCGTGTCGGTGGCGCCGGCAATGCTGAAGGCGCGAGCGAAGCTGAGTGGTCCTTCGCCGTCCAGCGCGCGCCCGCGGGCGGTCTCACAGGCCGACAGCACCACCAGCCCATGTGGCACCCGCAGTTCACCAATGATCTCGCGCAGGGTGAGCAGTCCGTCGTCCTGAGGGCGGCCGCTGCCAGGCTGCAGAACCAGCGCCGATTCCATCGGGCGGACCGGATCGAGTACCGCGTGGACCGCGAAATGAAGTTCGTCGGCGGTGGAGACCGAGCGCCGCACGCTGGCCTCGGTGGCCTCCCGGTCGAGCAGTTGTCGGGTTCCCGGTCGGGCTGCAAGCGCCTGTATCTCCTGTCTGACCGCAGGTAACGCGGAAAGGCCGCTGCGAAGTCTGGGCGCGCCATCCGGAATCGCCCCAGCTTGTTCAGGAGACAGGCTGATGCCAACCGCGAGCAGGCGCCGGCGTGCCTGTGCGCTCTGAGGGGACTGGGCAGAAATCCCGTCAGCCATGATCAGTTCGTGCGCAGCAAGCAGATAACGCTGCTGCTGCGCGTTCCACAGCGCCGCAAAAGGCAGCCAGTGCAGCGGTCCATCCGGCGCGATGCGCAAGCTGCGAATGTCTTCAAGTTGGGCCGCGAAGGGTCCGAAAAGTTGGTCATACAGGCGCTGTGAACGGGTGCGCCATTGCGCTTCGGTGATGGCCGGTGACAACAGCTCCCGCAGCGTGTCGACCTCTGCACCCAACTGCGCTGTCCCGACCTCCACCAGCGCCATTCGCAAGTGCTTGCGGGTGAGCAGAAAGGCGACGGTGCGGTGGCTCCCCGTAGAGAAACTGATCAAGGCTTCGCCGTCTCCGAGCAGGCGCTGGTAGGTCGCGATATCGGTGGCCGCCGCTGCGGGCAGTTCCTTGATCAAGTTGGCGATCAGCTCAGCGCGCTGCAGTCCCAGTTTCGCGGCTTCAGCTTGCGCGCTGAGACGCTGCTCTGCCGACAGGGATAGATCGTTGGCCCGGGTGCTGGTCTGCTTTTCCATATCTTGATTGAGCATGAGTGCTTCGAGCGTGGGCCAACCATATACGCGGCTGGCCTCGAGGGCGGCGCGATAGCCGCGTGCGCGAAATCGTTCCAAAGCGGCGAACGCGGATTCGGCGTCACCAGCGAGCGCCTCGGCTTCGACGCAGTCCCGATAAATGTTCGCGTAGAGGCTGCGGAATCGGGCTTGCGCGAGGCTATCGCCGCCCACCTTGAAGCTGGCTTGATCGAGCATTTCGCTGGCCTGACAGTAGTGCAGTCGGGCGCTGTCCTGATCACCGCGGGCACTTTCCACCTGGGCAACCGCGTGCAGCGATTCGGCGTGGGTGGCCGATCGGGGCACGTCGCGAGCGCGGATGGACAGGGCGAGATCGAGATCCCGCGCGGCGTCAGCGAGCTTTCCGAGCGACAATTGGGCTTGCCCGGATCCCTGCAGGGCGCGGGCCAAAACCAGGCTGTCGGGCGAATCCCGCCGCAACAGTTCGATCGCCCCGGAGAACCACCCCAGGGCCTCGGCAGCACGGCCCGCGCGCAACTCGGCGTAGCCACGATCGGCCATCGGGTCGGCTCTGAGGATGTTGTCGGACGGCAGCCGTTCAAAGATCTCCATCGCCCGGTCCCAGCTTTGCTGGGGGTCGCGTCCCATTCGCTCCAGCAGCAGTGCTCGCTGAAGCTGCACCTGCCCGAAGTCAACCGACTCCGCGTTGATCCGCTGATGGATGGCAATCGTCTGGTCGAGCAGTGCCAGCGCTTGTTCGTCGTTTCCGCGGCGGGTTTCCAGATCGGCGAGCATCGCCAGCACTACTGCCAGATTGATTCCGCTGTCGAAGCGCGACAACACGGTTACTGCTTGCCGCAATTGAACTTCGGCGGCAGCAAAGTCGCCTGCTTCCATCAGGGTCCAGCCGAGATTGGCGCGCGGGTTGGCCAGCTCTAGCGAGTCCGGCGCGGATCGCTCCCCCAACTCCACCGCCGCCTGAAACTGTCGCGACGCCTCGCGGAAGTCGCCTCTATTGGCCGCGACTGCTCCCAGCGAATTCAGAAACGGGATTTGCATGTCCGCAGGCATGGAGGATCGGCGAATTGCATCCAGCGCTTCCCTGGCGGTGTCCCAGGCCTCATCCAGCCGACCCATGACCCGCAGGGTTCTTGAAAGCGGGCGCAGCCGCGTCGCCAGACTGTCAGGTTCGGCAAGAAGTGCCCGGGCAAACTCCACGCTCAGTCGATAGGCGCGCTCCGCGCTCGCATAGTCGTTGAGGTTGGCGTAGACGTCACCGGCCTGCTGGTAGATCACCCCAACAGCTTCACAACGACCGCAGGCGGCCAAACTGGCCTCGGTTGCGGCTTCGACCAGGGACTTGCCCTTGGCTGGATCGCTGAAGCTCAGGATTTGTGCTCTGAGCGCATCGATTCTGGCCTTCAAAAGTGATTCCGGGGCTGATCGCTCCAGAATCGCTGACGCCTCGTCCAGCAAAACCAGTCCTCGCTTCCAGCCTCCCGCATTTGCGTAGCCAATGCAGTGATTCTGTTGCTCCAGCAACAGCGCACGAATTGCCGGATGATCAACTCGCGGCCGCTCCGCTTCAGCCCAGCTGTCGCAGGACTCAAACTGCCGTTCGGCGAACATCGCGGTCGTGCCGCGCAGCCTCGCCAGTTCGCCAGCCACGCCCTGCCATTGCGAGACTGCCTGGTCGCGCAGTTGATTGGCGGTCGGCCAGTCCTTGGCTTCGATCGCGTCGACCCAGGCCTGATCCAGCGCGGCTGCCTCGGACTGCGGTGCCTCATCGCGAACCCGCACTTCGGCGACGCCGAAGGCCAGGGTGATCTCGATGACCTGATCGCCACGCATGACCTCCAGCTGCAGCGGGGCGAGCGGCTGGAGTTCGGCCTGGATCAGTCGGAAATCGAAAGCGCTTTGCAGCGTAACGCGCTGATGATTGCGCTGATAGGCGAGCAGTTGATCGCCAACCTGCAGTGGCGAGGGCGTGTCCATCACCTGACTCTCCGCGCGCTCCACCGTCACCGCCGCTGGCGCGCCGATTGGCATCAGCGCCAGACACCACGCGATCCAGGCCTTCATCCATCGCTCCCCTCTGACCCACTAGGGCAAACGTATTCTGGGCCAAGATTGCACGCGTCGGCGCGCCTGTAGTGATTGTCCGTCAGCAAATCTGGACTAGCCCAGCGGGTTCACAAGAGTGGGCGAGGCTCGATCACAACGAAGCTAACGTGACTGGTTCAAAGGGTCCCTGTCACTGTCCGGTCTCATCAATCAGCCAATTGCCGTAGGGGTTGTACAACAGTGCGTCAGGCGAATAGTGGGTGCAGGGCCGATGCCTCAATTCAATCGCCTCTCCGGCTAAAGCCGCCAGGCCTACACGGTCGATCATCGCGGTTGCCGCGAGCAGATCCCGGCGGCCGCGATAATCGATATCGGGCAGACCCAGCGAATGCATTCCCGCGCTGTAAAGCACGCCCTCATCGTCCAACGGCCGACGGACCAGGGCCCGGTACAATATCCGGTTGCGCGCTGAGTGGCTTGGGTTGTTCAAACCTTCCGCAAATCGTCGCCAGTGGCGCACACCGTGGGCAACTCCGCCGGTTTCGCATTTGCAGGCGATCGCGCCGACTTTAATTAGTCGGTCCACCAATCTGACCGCATCGGCGGCTGCCGTCAGGGAGTTTGGTGGAGACATGGGTTCAGAAAGGGCATAGGCCAGGCTTCGATGATCGATTATGGCAGTCAGGTCGTCTTCGTCGAAGGTAGGCGGGATCTGATTCCAGGACACCCCGAAAGAGGCCGGCATGCGGTCGTCCCAGCCCTCAGCGGAGAACTCTTCGTCGAAACGAAACCCGCGGCCAAAGTCACGAACGCAGCGTGCGGCGGCGGTAAGCCAGTTCGCCGGGCCGAGCACGCAGAGGATCAAGCGCACCGGTCGCGGCGATTGGACGCCACTTGGTTCGGCCGCAACGAGCGACGAGGCCATCAGTGTCGCCACGCCGCGAAGCAAGTCACGTCGCCGCACTGGACGAGCCTGCCGGCGCAATCGCATTGAGTCGGGCGAGGTCGCCCCGCCCCTCGGCGACCCGCTGCAGCGCCAATCGAAGGTCCGAAAGCGAAGCCCACGGCCAGATCGGTGCGCTGCCTCGTTCATCCGGCGGTGATTCGGGGAGGCAATCTGACCAGCCGCCGTGGCCCACCAGCGGCAGCAGTGGTCGGCCGTGCAGCCAGGCCAGATTCACTTCCGACTTGGTCCCGGCCCGGCCACCAATCACGATACAGCCGTCTCCGGCCAGCGCCATCAGCAGGTTGCGCGCGGCGCCCATCCCGGAGGGCAGGACGATGGTGGCTGGCCAGGATAATTCCGGCATCTGTGCATCCGGCAAGATACTCAACACGGGCCCGCCTGCTGCCACTGCGCACTCGGCCGCGTAGCGCGTCGCCGGGCTACCACAGCCGCTGATCAGGGTCATCCCACACTGGGCGATCAACGTTCCAGCGGCGCCGGCCAGATCATGAGCCACGCTGCCGGGCTCGGCACTGCCGAGTATCGCGATTTGGGTTGAGTGGGTGCGTTCGGTCATGCGGTGCAATCCTGGCTCAAGGGGATAGCTGTCGGTCGCGGAGTGGATCCCAGCCCCGACCCTGCAGTGCGGCCATCAACAGCCCTGAATCGCCGTAGTCCTCGGTAGCGGCGGCGACCAGGGTCCGCGACCAGTCCTGAACCTGCGACGCTGGCGCCACCCGCAATAGGGCCACGATCTGGTCCAACTGCCGCGGCGACCATGGCGTGCTGATGGTGCTCAGCAACTCGACGGCCGCCTCCGATTCTGCGCCCAGCCGCGGGAGAACGGGGAGCAGGCCAGCGACGATGATTTCCGCAGGAAAGTGATGGAGCGCGCGCGAAACCGACTGTTGAACCGCAAAGTCGGTCACCTCCAGCCAGGTCTCGGCCAATGCGCGCGCTACCGAAGCGGTGACGAAGCTCGGCGCTGCGTCGACTACCGACCAGTACTCGAGCAGACTTGTGCGGTGCTGGCTGGGCCTTGCGCAAGAGAGCGCGCGGCTGGCAACGCCAAGATCGCTTAGCCAGTCCTCCTCGTTCGCCCCTGACCACGGCGGTGCTTTGGCGACCGGCGTCAGCGGCTCCCACAACTTCGGCGACTGCTCGGTGAACTGTTTGAGCCGTTGGTCAATCACCTGGCCGAAGGCTTCGAGTGCCTTCAGGTCAGGATCCACTTCGCTCAGGTCGGCGCGATCGTCGCGTTCAACGAAGAACTCCCACCAGTCGTTGCTCAGATGGCCCGGCTGCATGCGGAGGTAATGCTGGGCGAAGGGCCGCACCTGGTCGACGACTTCGGTGTGCAGGAGTTGATCTCCGAGACGCTCAATGGTTCGAGCAGGGTCGGACCGGCTGTGGCTCAGGCCGGACAGCTGTGCTCCGCGATCGGGATCGGCATAGGAAAGCCCCTGCCTGCTGGCCAGCCAATAGACGAATCCTGCCAGCATCCGCCGGAAGCCGTCTGCCATGCCCCTGTCCAGCTGGCCAAGGCCTCCGGGAAACGACCACAGAGGTTCGTGGCCACTCATCTTGCTTGAGCCTCTCGCGCTGACCGCCACTGCTCGCGCGCAAGTCGAACGGCAGGTGCCTCTTGCGCCACCCGCCGGCATTCAGACGTGGCCGCAGTAACCGGCATGCCTGAGCGCTGATTCAACAGTTTGCCTCGTCTCGAGTGGCATTGGTGAAGGCGCGCAACAGCGCCGCCCGCAAAGCCTTGCTGGTGGCTCGATCCAGCGCGTTGCGGCCCTGAGCGTCTGCGGATGTCGGGTTGGCGCCATGGACCACCAGCGCCACCGCCACTCGCCGCAGATCAGGGCGGAGTGCCGAATCGGCCTCATGGATGCCGTCGAGCAGGCGCATCAGTGGGGTGCAGCCGAATCGATCGCGGTCATCGCTGCTGGGGGCGTCGAGCTTGATCAGAGCCTGAAGCGAGTCGATTGCCCGACTCTCCGCCGCCAGATGCCAGGCGTTGTTGCCGTTTGGCGCGGTGGCGCGTTGATTGGCGCCCAGGTCGGCGAACAGACCTAGCAGCTGAGGCCGATTGCAGCGCGCGGCAAACAGCCAGGGGGTGTCGTCGAGCATCGCCGCACGTGATTCCAGGGCAACCCCATCGGCCAGCAAATCACTTACCCCGGCTGAATCATTGTTTTCGACCAGTTCAAACAGAGCCCAGTGGCGGGCGCCAGACATCGCGCCGAATTCGCGCAGGCGCCGGCGCAGCGCCGGGTCGGTGGCCAGATCCAGGGCGCGGCAGCCCTGGTCATTTTCAACGTTCGGGTCGGCACCGGCTTGCAACAGGGCTTCTGTGAGTGCCGCCAGCAGTGTGGTCGGTGTCTCGCTGGGGGTTTTTGCCGCTTCGAACATCAACAGCAGGGCGCTGTCACCGTTGTGGTCCACCGCGTCGAGATCGGCACCCATCGATTGCAGCTGTCGCACCAGCTTGGTCAACGGTTCGCCAGCCCTGGCTGAACAGCCGTTGCGGAGGCAGTTGCGCAGGAGCACCTGGAGCGGTGTGCGCCCCTGCTCATTGCGATCGTTGAGATGGATCTCGGGTCCACTGATGGACGCCAACAGGATCGGCAGTGCCGCTTCGTCGCCGCGCTCGAGCAGCGCCCAGAGGGTCCGCTGCCGCTGCTGCCGGATAACGAATTTGAGCTGCGGGCAGGCAGCCAGGCGTTGTGCCAATGCTCGCTCCAGCATCGTCAGTACCGCCGCGCAGCCGGCCTTCTGCAAACAGCAGACTCCCCCGTAGCCTGTTGCCAGAGGGTCCGCGTCCGCTTCCAGGACCGCTGCCAAGGCTTCGATTTGGCCCTGATCATCGGCTTCGGCGCCGCTCAGCCAGAGCAACGGTGTGTCGCCGTAACGATTGCGCGCGTCGGTTCGCGCTCCGGCGGCGAGCAACCGTCTGGCAATCTCGCCACTGGCGGCGCAAGCCAAGGGTAATTCGTAGGGTGGCTCAGCAGGATCAAGATCCAGCAGTCCGTTGGCCCTGGCACCATGCGCCAGCAGGAGCGCAACCAGGTCCGATTGACCCCTTCGACCGGCCAGGCTGAGCGCCGTAGCGCCGCTGCTGTTGCAGGAAAGGTTTGGGTCGGCGCCTGCTTCCAGCAGCATCGCGGCGACCTCGCCGTGATCGCCTTCGATAGCCAAATAAAGCGCGCTAGGCGTTTCCCGAATCACGAATTCGCGATTGCCGCGAACGTCGATTCGCGCTCCGGCCGCGATCAGGGCACGGACCATTTCCAGGTTGCCCGATTCCGCCGCCCAGTGCAGTGCGGTCAGGCCAGCCGAGTTGCGCGCGTGCAAATCCGCACCATGGTCCAAGAGCCATGCCACCAGCGCCAAGTTGGTCGATGCGACCGCCAGATGAAGCGGGCGATTGCCATTCCGGCCGCGGAGGTTGAGGTCGGCACCGGCGCTCGCCTCGGCGATCACCGCAACCAAGTCGCCGCGGTGCGCCGCCTGGTGCAGTGGTGTGCTGACGCTTATGGCTGGCGCGTTGACGCTCACGCGAGTCCTTTGGGAATGGATTGCCCGCTAAAACGTCGACTTGCGGGCGAACGCACGCGGCCCAGGAAAAAAGAATGATGTGCAAACTGTGCGTGCACGGCGTTTCTCGCTCAATCAATGTCAGGAATCAACCACGATGAACAACCCCTGGTTACGCGCCCTGCTGATCTCTGCCGTCGGGTTTGCGCTGATCACGATGCTGATATTCGGGATTCTGGGACAGCCGGCGAGCGCTGCAGGCATGGGCGAGGCGCTGGGCAGAGTCGGCGCTGCCTGCCTGTTCGCGGGTCTGATCACCGCCTGGCTCGGTCGCAAGGCCTCGCCAGCCTGGTCCTGGTGGGGATGGATCGGACGCTGGTGCGCCGCCCTGGTCCTGCTGTGGGTGCTGTCGGTATTCGGCAGGGGGCGCTGAGGTGTTGACCTTGACCGCGCCGGAAGGCGCTCGATCAGGGCGCCGGCGTCAATCTGCGCTTCGAAAGTGGATTGGTTTGGTCGTGTTGTGCGGTATTCCTTTGGCCCTTGCTCCGCCTGTCTTTGCCGAACACGAGGGCGAGTATTGCCAGGAGACGAGCGGCCAATGCTGGCCCCAGGGCAGTTCCATGGCGGTTGGCCACGAGTATCTGCTGCAGGCAGCGGCGGCAGATCAGCGGCTGGCGCGCAAGCATGCCGAACTGTTGGCGCTGATTGAACAAATCGAACGTCCGACACTGGGCCAACTGGGACAGGTGTTGGGTGCATTGAAGACTCAGCAGCAGGCATGGCTGAGCTATCGCGCTGCCGAATGTGAGCTGATCGGGTCGTTGACCTTGAGCGCGGCGAGTTGGCCCACCAAATACGCGCACCAATGTGCGCTCAACCACAGTGAATTGCGCCTGCGTCGGGTCCGCGACGCAACGCGCTGTGTTCGCCGGGTGACTCGGTTCGACGCGCCATCGGGTCCCGGTTCGGCGCCACCGGATGACTATGCGATCGCCAACTGTCTGCAGCAGCTGGCGCCGCTAACCAATCACTTGTAGCGCCGGCGGTCAACCAGCGCACCGCCCGGGGATTCGAGGGCTGCGCAGATCGTGCGCACTGATCCCGCGCATGTTGCAGCCGCTTACAATTGCATACCGCCCACTAACAAACCCGCGCGAGCGTTGGCGTAAGCTTGTGACCATTGGTAAATGGGGCAAGCGTGATGCGGCGATTGGCGTGGATTTTGGGCTTCCTTTGTGCATGGCCGGTCTGGGCGGTGGATCTGCCCTTTGTCAATTGGGAAAACCACCCGATCCACGCGCTGGATCGCAGCCCCAACGGGCGCCTGCTCGCGGTCGCACACACTGCCGATCAGCGGGTGCAGCTGTTTGATATCAGCAGCGGGGCGCCGGTGGCGGTGGGCTCGGTGGTGGTCGGCATCGATCCGGTCTCGGTGCGCTTTCGCAACGACGACGAGTTGTGGGCGGTCAATCACATTTCTGACTCGGTCAGCATCATTGACGTGCCCGGTCGCCATGTGCGCGCCACGCTGAACACGGCTGACGAGCCTTTCGATGTGGTCTTCGCCAGCGGTCGCGCATTCGTCAGCTGTTCACAGGTCAACCAGATCGAGGTCTATGAGCTGGCCGACCTCAATGCCGCGCCGCAGGTGCTGGCAATTGCCGCTGAGGATCCGCGTGCGCTGGCGGTGAGCGCCGATGGTCGCAGCGTCTACGCGGCGATCTTCGAATCCGGAAACGCTACCACCATCCTCGGCGGCGGGCTGCAGAACGACATTGTCGCGATTCCCAACGTGGTCAGCGATTCGCGCGGTCCCTACGCCGGCGTGAATCCGCCGCCCAACAGCGGTGATCAGTTCGATCCGCCGGTGGATCCGGCGGCGACCCCGCCGGCGGTGGGCCTGATCGTGCGCAAGCGGGCCGACGGTCGCTGGACCGACGACAACAGCGGTGACTGGAGCGAGCTGGTCAGCGGCTCGCTGGCCGAAGCCTCCGGCCGGGTGCCGGGATGGGATCTGCCCGATCGGGATATCGCGGTGATCGACGCGCAATCGCTGTCGGTGCGCTACCTGAGCGGGTTGATGAACATCGGCATGGCGCTGGCGGTGCGCCCGGGCAGCGGCCAGCTCAGCCTGGTTGGCACCGACGCCATCAACGAGGTCCGCTTCGAGCCCAAGGTCAACGGCGGCTTTGTGCGGGTCAAGCTGGCGCTGGTCGATCCGGCGGTCGGCGGCAGCCAGCAGCTGCGCGATCTGAATGATCATCTGAACTATGCCCAGCCGCGGGTGGATCAGGGTCAGCGCGATCGCTCCATCGGTGATCCACGCGCGGTGGTCTGGCAGGCCGACGGCAGTCGCGCCTGGATCGCCGGGATGGGCTCGAATAACGTGGTGGCGATCAACGCAGCCGGGGAACGTTCAGGGCAGCCAATTGAAGTCGGCGAGGGTCCGCTGGGACTAGCTTTGGACGAGCCCGGCAATCGACTCTACGTGTGGAATCATTTCGAGGCCTCGCTGTCGGTGGTTGACATCGCCGCGGGTGCGGAGATCGATCGGATCGAGGTGTTCAATCCGCTGCCGCTGGCGATTCGCCAGGGTCGTCCGCTGCTCTACGACACCCACCGCACCTCCGGACTGGGGCAGGCCGCCTGCGCCTCCTGTCATGTGGATGCGCGAATGGATCGGCTGGCCTGGGATCTGGGTGATCCCTCCAAGCCGCCGGCGGACTTTGACCAGAACTGCATCACTGAACTGGGCAGCCCGGATTGCGAAGCCTTTCATTCGATGAAGGGCCCGATGACCACCCAGACCATGCAGGACATTATCGGCCACGAACCCTTCCACTGGCGCGGCGACCGCACCGGGCTGGAGGCCTTCAATCCCGCCTTCGAAGGGCTGCTCGGCGATGACGTGGAACTGACCGGCGAGGAGATGCAGCGTTTCGAGAACTTCCTCGCCACGGTGACCTTCCCGCCCAACCCGTATCGAAATCTGGACAATAGCCTGCCCACCGAGCTGGCGCTGCCTGGTCACTACACCTCGGGCCGCTTCTCCATGCGCGGGCTGGAGCTGGCCCCCGGCAACGCCCAGCGCGGTCTGGATCTGTACACCCGGCGACTGCTGGATTCACCCTTCAACTGCTCTAACTGCCATACGCTGCCGACCGGGATGGCGACCAACGGCCCGCTTTTCATCGGCACCATCGGGGTGGCGGTGGGCGGCAGCGTGATGCCGCCGGGAATGAACGGCGAGAACCACCTGGGCATCGTCAGCGTGGACGGCTCCACCAATGTGTCAATCAAGGTGCCGCATCTGCGCAATCAGTACGAGAAGGTGGGCTTCAATCTGCATCGCAATGACAGCGCCGCCGGCTTCGGCTTTCTCCATGACGGTTCGGTGGATTCCATCTCCAGCTTCCTGAGCGCGCGCGCCTTCTCGGTGCGCAACGATCAGGAAGTGGCTGATCTGGTCGCGTTGATGCTGGCCTTCTCCGGATCGGATTTCGAAGATTCCACCTTCCTCGGTGGGGTGACTCCGCCGCAGTCCAAGGACTCCCACGCCGCAGTCGGCACCCAGCTCAGCTACAGCGGCGGCGATCTGCCGGCGCTGGCCAGCCAGATGCGCGATCTGGCCCGGGCAGGGGAGGTGGATCTGATCGTCCGTCAGGGATCGCTGGGCTATGCCTATCGCGCCACTGACGACGTGTTTATCAGTTCCGCCGGAGGTGAACCGCTGTCGGTGGCCAGCCTGCAGGGTCAGGCTAGCAGCGCGCAGCCGCTGACTCTGACTTTGGTGCCCGCAGGATTGGGCGTGCGGCTGGCGGTCGATCGCGACGGCGACGGGGTCGGTGATCAGGCCGAACTGGTGCAGGGCTCCGATCCGGCCAACCCCGAATCCAGCACCCTGAAACCGCGCCCCGGCTTGTGGTTCAACCCCGCGCGCAGCGGTCACGGCTTCGACCTGCAGTTCTCCGGGCCGAACATGTTCGTACTCTGGTACACCTACGAGGACGACGGCACCCCGGTCTGGTATCTGGCCTCCGCGCCCTATGCCGCCCCGTGGGTGGCCGATCTCAACCGCTTCACCTGGAATCCCGACACCGGCTTTGTGGACTTCGTCACCGTGGGTCAGCTCTCGCTGAGCTTCAGCGACGCCCGCAGCGGCGAATTCACCTGGTCGATTGGCGAGCGCAGCGGCGTGGAGCCGGTCCAGCCGCTGACCGGGCAAACCGCGTTCAGCCTGCCCGACCGCACCGGTGCCTGGTACCGCGAAGCAGAGCCGGGCTGGGGGTTGAGCGTGCACACCGACGGCGATCTGCGGGTGGCGATCCTGTACTTCTACGACGCCGACAACCAGCCGCGCTGGACCCTCGGTCAGGGCCTCAACAGCGACGAAGAAGTCCTCCCCATGTGGAGTTTCACCGGCTTCTGCCCCGACTGCGAATTCGTCCCCACCAGCTTCGTCGATGCCGGCAGCCTCCAGTTCAGGTTCGATGGCGCCCGCAATGCCACCGTCACCACCAATACCTTCTTCGCCGGCCAACCGATGGCACCCTGGCAGCGCGGACCGGTGCCGATCGTGCCGCTGTCGGATGAGGTGGTGATTGGGGCTGGGCGCTAGGGTGGTTAGAAATTGCGACGACTCAGGTGGATCAGAATGGTGATGACGGTACGGTGACCCGGTGGCGCCCCAGACCGTTCAGCGCCATTGCTGCAGCGTGCTCAGTGTGCGCCGCGTCATTGTTTGGTCGACCGCATTCGGATGTTGCGCAGAAGCCCGCTTGGAGACTTGTGCCACGGTACGTCGCGCTGATTTGGATCGGCCGATAGGCACCGGGGTAGGAGCCAGCCCTGCTGGCGACGCGCAGCACTGGGGAAACCGGGTTGCCTGAAGTGAGCCGATCACCCTCGGTCGCCTGCGGGCAGCCTCCTACAAGCGGACTTGTCGCTGCGGGCACGGAATAACCGTTGCGGCGCGCCTTTTGGACCGCGGGCATCCTGCCCGCCATCCGCGCCGCAGGCGCGGACAAGATCAGGTCGCTTTCAGAAGGTGCGGCCAGTGCGCCGGCTGGCGCCGATCAGTGCACCCGACCACCCCGATCAAACCAGGGTGGCCGGGTTAGTCGCTAGCGTCGGCGGATCCCGATCACGCCCACGCCTGCCAGCAGCAGGGCCAGCAGCAGCAGACCGAAGCGGTCGGTGGCCGGTACCGGCACCAGCGCGCCAATCACGGTAACCGTCGGGTTGGCGCCGCCGGGTACGCTGGGATCGTCGCTCAGGGTGCTGGCCTCGTTGCTGCCGTTGCCGTCGGCATCAAAGTTGATCGTGGCCTGGTTGC
>JAGRJL010000216.1:16509-16917 GCA_020442775.1 Lysobacterales bacterium
CCGCCACCGGGCCGGACCATTCCAGAGTCCGGGTGCCGGGGTCGTAGCTCAGCGTGCCCGAGCTGGCGGTGGCGCTTAAGTACACGTAGCCAAAGGGCAGCACGTCCACCATCTCCGGTCCCGGGTTGTCCAGCTGGTTCTGCGGACCGGAGTTGGTGATTTCGATCACGTAGTTCAGCGAACCGCCCGAGACGGTCATGTTGGCAATCCCCACCTTGGTCGCGCTCAGGGTCGCCGGAGAAACGATCTCGGTGGTGTCGGTGGCAGCGTCGTTGGCCAGATTGGGATCGGTCACCGTGGCGCTGGTGGCCACCGTTGCGGTGTTGCTGGCGATGCCGATGCTGCCGCCGTAGGTCACCGCCACGCTGAAGCTCACCGAAGCACCGGCCGGCAGATCCACCGTGGCAC
>JAGRJL010000217.1 GCA_020442775.1 Lysobacterales bacterium
CGCGCCAGAATCTGCCGTTCGGCGGCCAACAAGGCCAGCGCCTGCGGACTGGGCCGTCCCTGCAGCACCTTGATTGCCGCTTCCTGCTTGAACTGTCCGTCTGTTCGGCGCGCGGCAAACACCGCACCCATGCCGCCACGCCCGAGCATCGGGCCCAGCTGCCATACCCCAAGCTGGTCACCCTCGGCGACATCGCTTTCGTCGATGCCTTCCCGGAACTCGCTCATCTGCTCACGCAAGCGAGTCGCCGCGGAGGCTTCGCCAACGTCGGCAGCCAGCATCCGGCGCAGCTGTTCACGGGTTTCCCGGTCCAGACTCAGGGCCGCCAGTTCAGCCTCCTGCTCCCGGCTGGGCAAATCCACCAGCTGCGTGAACAGCGACTTGAGCCGAGCGAGATCCGGCCTAGCCACGCGAGAGCTGCTCCTTTAGCCAGGCGCGCAGGAAGCGCAGTTCCCGTTCCACCGTGCGCAGGGAGATGCCCAGAACCTCGGCGATCTGCTCCTGCTTGAGACCGGCGAAATAGGCCAGGTGGAGGATTTCGCCGCCGCGCGGATCTTGTTCCGTGAGCTGCTTGAGCGCTTCGTCCACCGCGAGCAGGTCGAAGGCGTCCTGCTCGCTGCCGCCTATCTGTTCGCTGATGGTGATCTGCACGGCGCCGCCGCCGCGTTTGGCCGCGGTGCGCGCTCGTGCGTGGTCCACCACGATGGCGCGCATGGACAGTGACATGGTGGCGAAAAAATGGGCACGGTTGCGCAACTGGGAGGGCGATTCCAGCATTCGCGCAACCGCCTCGTTGAGCACCTCCTGCGCGGTGATGGTCATCGGACCAAACTGGCGCATGCGCTCATCGGCCATCTGCTGCAAGCGCCGGTGAGCCGATTCGATCACTGCGCCAAAGGCCTTGCCGTCGCCCTCGCGCCATGCTTCCAGCAGGTTAGTGAGCGGTTGGTCCTGCGGCGATTGACTCATCACGGGCTCCGGGCAGTCAGCCCGCAATCAAGGCGCTTGCAGGGTGGTTCATTCTACGAACTCTCAGCCGTTGCGGGAGACGACAAGTGGCTGACGGGTAGCGGGAAGGCCTTTTCCAAAGCATTCCGGACCGGACAAGCGCGCGGCTGACCGGTGATTCCGCATTACCGACACAGGCCGCACCAGCGGGCGGATCTTGTACATGCCCGACCGTAGAGGATTTGGCGGGTCGAGCCCATTCGGTCTGTGCTTGAGCGGGGCGGGAAATCGAGTTGGCGGGTCGGGCAATAGAAATCCGATTGTTATGGATACCAGCGGCAGACTGGTCGAATTGATGCTCCTGTCGATCGATCAAACTTCGTGCTGCGTGGCGATTTGTTCATATCCAAACATGGGAAAGCAAACATGAAGAAGCTATCGATGTTGTTGATTTCACTGAGCCTGTTCGTCGCCCACGTGGCGGCCGCCGCAGGTTGGCAGAGCTATGACGCAGCCGCCTACGGCTACAGCATGTTGATTCCGCCCGGGACCCAGATGGTGGAAAAGGAATGGCCGCTCGGCTGGGGCGGTATGAGCGGGATCCATGACGGGGTGGAAATCATCGGCGTGGCCAAGCTGGGCGCGCAGGAAACCGCTGCAGAAATCGAAAAGTTCGGGGTGCTGGTGACCGGCATTCCCGGTAGCGCCTGGACCGTGGTTGACAGCGGCAGCGGCCACGGATGGACCTGGTACAAGACCGTGAAGGCCCAGCAGGGTGGAAAGCTGGTCTACGGGGGCTATGGGGTCGGGCCGCGCGGCAGCTATTTGATTCTGGTCAAGACCACCGCCGCCGACTATGCGCAGTACCGCGACGACTACGAAGACTGGTACCACAGCGTCAAGCTGAACTGACCTACCGCATCATTCGCCGCGACGCCTGGCGCGTCGCGGCAGAGGTCGGCGTTGCACATGCGCTGCATTGCTCAGATTTGAGCCGATCCGCCCGGTCGCCTGCTGGGCAGCCTCCTACAGAGGATGGGTCGCAATGCGCTCACCGGCGCGCCCACGCCGGCAACCACTCAAGATGCGGATGTCCCACCAGCTCCCGACGTTCGATGTAGGAGCCAGCCCTGCTGGCGACACGCAGCCTCATCGTAACCCGGTTGCCGGTCGTGAACCGATCGCATTGGGTCGCCTGCAGGCAGGCTCCTACAAGGGGATTGGTCGCTGTAGGCCCGCCCACGCCGCCTCCTTCAAAGCCATTCGATGTCCCGCCAGCTCCGGGCGGGAACAGCGTCACCGGCAGTCGGGACTGGTCGCTGCGGGCACGGAATAACCGTTGCGGCGCGCCTTTTGGACCGCGGGCATCCTGCCCGCAATCCGCGCCGCAGGCGCGGACAAGATCAGGTCGCTTTCAGAAGCTGCGGCCAGCGCGCCGGCTGGCGCCGATCAGTGCGCCCGACCACCCCGGTGTTACGGGGTGGTCGGGCTAGTCGCTAGCGTCGGCGAATACCGATCACGCCCACCCCTGCCAGCAGCATCGCCAGCAGCAGCAGACCCAAGCGGTCGGTGGCCGGAACCGGCACCAGCGCGCCAATCACGGTGACCGTCGGGTTGGCGCCGCCGGGTACGCTGGGATCGTCGCTCAGGGTGCTGGCCTCGTTGCTGCCGTTGCCGTCAGCATCGAAGTTGATCGTGGCCTGGTTGCTGATGCTCATCCCTGCCACCGCCGGATCAATGCTGCCGTTGATGGAGATGGAGATCACCTGACCCACCGCCACCGGGCCGGACCATTCCAGGGTTCGGGTGCCGGGGTCGTAGCTGAGCGTCCCCGAGCTGGCGGTGGCGCTCAAGTACACGTAGCCGAAGGGCAGCACGTCCACCATCTCCGGTCCCGGGTTGTCCAGCTGGTTCTGCGGGCCTGAGTTGGTGATTTCGATCACGTAGTTCAGCGAACCGCCCGAGACGGTCATGTTGGCAATCCCCACCTTGGTCGCGCTCAGGGTCGCCGGAGAAACGATCTCGGTGGTGTCGGTGGCAGCGTTGTTGGCCAGGTTGGGATCGGTCACCGTGGCGCTGGTGGCAGCGCTGGCGGTGTTGCTGGCGATGCCGATGCTGCCGCCGTAGGTCACCGCCACGCTGAAGCTCACCGAGGCACCGGCCGGCAGATCCACTGTAGCGCCGATGTTGCCGCTGCCATTGGCCGGACAGACCCCGCCGCCGGCACCCACGCAGCTCCAGTTGCCTGGTACCGCATTGGCCGGGAACAGATCGGTCACCGTGCTGCCCGGTGCATCGGAGGGACCGCCGTTGGTCACCGTGATCACGTAGGTGCCGCTGCTGTTGACCTGGGCGGTGAGCTGGTTGTCGGTCTTGCTGACCGCCAGATCGGCCTGCGGGGTCAGCGTGTCGGAGTCGCTGGCGCTGTTGTTGGCCGCCACCGGATCGGTGGTCCCGGCCGTTGCCGCGATGGTCACCGTGTTGTCCAGGGTGCCGGTCGCGGACGAAGCGATCGCGCAGGTGGCACTGAAGGTGGCGGTGCCGCCCACCGGCAGATTCACCAGCTCGCTGATATTGCCGCTGCCCGATGCCGCGCAGGTACCGCCGCCGGCACCCACGCAGGTCCAGCTCACCGAGGTGCAGGCCGCCGGGAAGCTGTCGCTCACGCTGGCACCCACCGCATCACTGGGACCGGCATTGCTGGCGACGAGGGTCCAGGTCACCGAGGTGCCGGGCACCGCGCTGGCCACGCCGTCGTCCTTGCTGATGGACAGATCGTGATCGGGCACCAGGGTGTCCGAATCGGTGGCCGAGTCATTGGCCGCATTCGGATCGGTGGAACCGGCCGCGACCGCAATGGCAGCGGTGTTGTCCAGGGTGCCGGTGGCCGCCGCATCGATTGCGCAGGTGGCGCTGTAAGTCGCAGTACCACCCACCGGCAAATCGATCAGGTCGGCGATGTTGCCCGAACCCGCCGCAGTACAGGTGCCGCCGCCGGCACCCACGCAGGTCCAGTTCACCGTGGTGCAGGCCGCCGGGAAGTTGTCAGTCACCGTCGCACCGACGGCATCACTGGGACCGGCGTTGCTGGCGACAATCGTGTAGGTCACCGAAGTACCCGGGGT
>JAGRJL010000218.1 GCA_020442775.1 Lysobacterales bacterium
GAGCACCCGCCAAATAGTTGTTGAACAGGCCACTGGGCCCGGTTATCATAGCGGGCTCGCTTCCTCGGTCGGGGTGTAGCTCAGCTTGGTAGAGCACTACCTTCGGGAGGTAGGGGCCGGAGGTTCGAATCCTCTCACCCCGACCAACTTGTTAGTCGTCAGCGGCCCCAATGGGGCCGTTTTCGTTTGTGTGCTCGGTAGGCCTACACTGTTCAGCCGGCCCACTGGTCCGACAGGAACCCGCGATGAGCGCAACGCCGATCAATCTCGCCGCCAAGCTGGCGCAGATCGAACAGCCCTGGAGCCCCCGGGTGATCGCCGAGTTGAACGACTACCAGTTCAAGCTCGCCCGACTGGACGGTGAATTCATCTGGCACGCCCACGAACACACCGATGAAGCCTTCCTGGTCATATCCGGGCGGCTGCGAATTGAACTGCCTGACGATCAGCAGGTGGAACTGGGCGAGGGTGAACTCTACGTGGTGCCGAAGGGAGTGCTGCACCGACCAATCGCCGAGCATCCCTGCGAGGTGCTGCTGATCGAGCCACGCGGGGTGGTGAATACCGGGGACGAAGGCGGCGAACTGACTGCCGCAAACGACGTGTGGATCTAGTTCTCCCGTCACTTGCGGTCCATGCAGCGCCCCCTGCGAGACAAGCGCCGCCTATTGCGCACGCAGCCATCAATCACCCGAGCGCCGGTGCTTGCGCCAATTCCCCGCTGAGCTAACCTTGATGGCCATTTGACCACTGCAGCAGGGCCTCAACGATGAAATGGAATCGCGCGCGTCGCAGCAGCAACGTGGTGGATCGCCGCGGACGTGGGGTCAAGGCCACCGGCGGGCTCTCCATCGTCGGGGTGCTGGTGGTGCTGGCGATCAGCTACTTCACCGGGCAAAACCCGCTGGAACTGCTCAGCGCGCTCAATCAGGGCGGCGGCAGTGCGCAGACCCAGCAGCAGCCTGGCGGCGCCCCACCGGCCAACGATCAGACCGCAGCCTTCATCGAGAGCATCCTGGGCGAAACCGAGGACGTCTGGGGCAGCATCTTCAAGGCCAGCGGTAGCCAATACCCGGCACCCAAGCTGAATCTGTTTTCCGGCAGCGTGACTTCGGCCTGCGGTCGCGCCGGCGCCTCCTCCGGTCCCTTTTACTGCCCAGGAGACCGCCAGCTCTATATCGACACCAGCTTTTTTCAGGAGATGCGCACCCGCCTGGGTGGCGGCGGCGACTTTGCCGAGGCCTATGTAATTGCCCACGAGGTCGGCCACCATATCCAGACCCTCACCGGGATTTCCGCAAAGGTCAACGACATCCGCCGCCGCGGTGGCAACGTGGAGGGCGCCGATGGACCACTGGTGCGGCTGGAACTGCAGGCCGACTGCTACGCCGGGGTCTGGGGGCACGTGGCCCAGCAGCGCCATGGCTGGCTGGAGCCTGGCGACATTGAGGAAGCGCTCAACACCGCTACCGCGATTGGCGATGATCGCCTGCAGCGCCAGGCCGGACGCGGCGTGATGCCCGACGCCTTCACCCACGGCAGCTCCGAGCAGCGGGTGCGCTGGTTCAAGCGCGGATTCGAATCCGGCGATCCGCAGCAGTGCGACACCTTCTCCGCCAGTCGGCTGTAGCCGCAGCGAACGCGGCGCAACCAGCCGCGTCAGCGGCTATTTGTGCTTGAGCCCCGCGTAGAGCGCGCGGTATTCCTTGGTCAGCTTGTGGCCGCCGTCAAAAAAGACCATCGGCCGGGCCGCTTCGTGGCTTTCCTTGATCTTCACCGATGAGGAGATGTGCTGCGGCAGCACCGGCAGCTTCTCGGCGATCAGCTCGTCGACCACCCGCCGCGGGTGAGAGGCGCGGGCGTTGAACTGATTGACGACAATGCCCTCGATCTTCAGCTTCTTGTTGTGATCGGCCTTGATTTCCTCGACGTTCTCCATCAGCCGATAGAGCGCCTGGCGGGAGAAATCATCGCAGTCGAAGGGAATCAGGCAGCGTTGAGCGGCGATCAGCGCCGACAGGGTGTAGAAATTCAGCGCCGGCGGAGTGTCGATCCAGATCTGCTTGTAGCGCCCCTTGAGTGACTCCAGCGCCTCACGCAGCTTGTAGATCTTGAGCTTGGTCTCCAGCTTGGTCTGCAGTTCGGCCAGCGGCGGGCCGCCGGGCATCAGGTGGAGATTCTCGAACGGCGTCTCGGCGACGAAATCCATCGGATCGCGGCTGCGCAGACGGTAGCTCAGGCTGTCGGCGAACAGCCCCGCGCTGCCCGCATCCTCATCAACAACTTCGCCGCCGAGCAGATAGTGAGTGGAGTTGCCCTGGGCATCCAGGTCGATCACCAGGGTGGATTCGCCTTCCGCTGCGGCGATCGCGGCGAGATTGCACACCAGCGTGGATTTACCGACGCCGCCCTTCTGATTGAACACCACCCGAATCATATTGATGCACCGCAGCGAAGAATGCTGCAGTGTAGCAATCTGATTAGGGGATGCACTCTAGTAGCGAAGTGCGGAGAAAGGGCACAGGGGAGAGCCAGGGCCCAGGGCCCAGGGAAAGCGAGGGCCCAGAGACGCCGTGTGCTTCTCCTGGGCCCTGGGCCCTGGGCCCT
>JAGRJL010000219.1 GCA_020442775.1 Lysobacterales bacterium
CACCGACGCCATCGACAACTCGGCCGGCGTGGATACCTCCGACCACGAAGTCAACATCAAGATCCTGCTCAATCTGGCCATGGAAGGCGGCCAGCTGAGCCCGAGCGATCGCGACGATCTGCTGGTGGAAATGACCGACGAAGTGTCGGAGCTGGTGATCATCGACAACTACCGGCAGAACCTGGCAATCAGCCTGATGCGTGCGCTGAGCGTGGACCGCATCGGCGCCAAGCAGCACTTCATCCGCTGGCTGGAACAGCAGGGCCTGCTCGATCGTCAGCTGGAATTCCTGCCCTCCGACGAGGAGTTCGCCGAGCGCAAGGCCCGCGGTCTGGGTTTGACCCGGCCCGAGCTCAGCGTGTTGCTGGCCTACAGCAAGATCCAGGTCTACAACGAACTGCTGATTTCCGCAGTGCCGGAAGATCCTTACCTGTCCAAGGAACTGGCGCTGTACTTCCCCACCCCGCTGCGTGAACGCTTCAGCGAGGCGATGCAGGGCCATCCCCTGCGCCGGGAAATCATCGCCACCCAGGTCACCAACTCGATGGTCAACCGGATGGGTGCGACCTTCGTGCTGCGGATGCAGGAAGACACCGGCCAGAGCGTCGCCGACGTCGCCAAGGCCTACACCATCGCCCGCGAGACCTTCAAGGTCCGCGAGCTTTGGGCCGAGGTTGACAGCCGTATCGACAGCATGGATTTCCGTCACCAGATCGCGATCTTGCTCAAGGTCTGGAATCTGATGCGCACCTTCACCCGCTGGCTGCTCAATCAGCCCGGCGCAACCAATGACATCGCCCACAGCGTGGAGCGCTATCAGGGCTTGCTGACCGAGTTGATCGATTCGCTGAGCGAGGTGGTGTCACCCAAGGATGCGGCGGTCTATGCCGAAGAACAGCGCAAACTGGTGGAACTGGGCTATGACGCCCGTTTCTCCTACATCATCGGTCATCTGCCGGCGCTGAACTCAGCCTTTGACATTGTCGAAGTGGCCTACGAGCAGAAGTGCGACATTGCGGTCGCCGCCCGAAGCTACTTCCAGCTGGCCGATCACCTGCACCTGCAGTGGCTGGCCGACCAGATCGAGAAGCTGCCGGTGGAAGGGCGCTGGCACGCGAACGCCCGCGGCGTATTGCGCGATGAACTCTACGCCCAGCATCGCGCGCTTACCTGTCAGGCGCTGCAGCGCTGCAAGAGCGAGAAAACCGCCAACCCCATCGACGCCTGGTCGAAGGGACGCGAAAACGCGCTCAAGTACACCGAAACGATGTTTGCCGAGATGCACGCGCTGCTCAGTCTGGATTATCCGACGGTCTCGGTCGGGGTCCGACGGCTGGCCCAGCTGGTCACCATCGGCGCCGCCTGAGCCAGTGAATAACGGTCGTCACCGTCACGGTGACGACCGGACCGGCCACCAATCCGACGGCAGGCAAAGATCAAACGGGTCGCATTCGGGCGTGTCCTGATCACAGGGTCTCACATTCGATGCGCTAATCTAGGCGTCTTTCACCCATCCGGACTGTGGAACCTATGTACGAGCGAATCTGCTTCGTGGCTAGTCGGATCACCCCAGCCCAGGAAGCGCTGGCGACCCTGACCAGCCGCTACGGCAACTTCCCGGCCGACGAGGCCGAAGCCATCGTCGCGCTGGGTGGTGATGGATTCATGCTGCAAACCCTGCACCGGCACATGCGCTTCCGCCTGCCGGTGTTCGGAATGAAGCTGGGGACGGTGGGGTTTCTGATGAATCTCTACCACCCCAATGATCTGCTCAAGCGGATGGAGACCGCGGTCAAGACCGTACTCACGCCGCTGCGGATGATTGCCCATACCGAATCTGGCGGCACCATGCAGTCGCTGGCGGTCAACGAGGTGTCGCTGCTGCGGCAGAACAAGCAGGCGGCCAAACTCAAGGTGACGGTGGACGATGTGGTGCGAGTGGAGGAACTGGTCTGCGACGGCATCCTGCTGTCCACCCCGGTCGGCAGCACCGCCTACAACCTGTCGGCACATGGACCGATCCTGCCGCTCAATTCCGATGTGCTGGCTCTGACCCCGATCAGCCCCTTCCGCCC
>JAGRJL010000220.1:0-4994 GCA_020442775.1 Lysobacterales bacterium
CCGCGCAGGCGTCGGGCCAGCACGTCAATGTGCAGCTGACGGCGCTCACGGGTGGCGACCAGCGCGCCGACCAGCGCCAGCCACAGGGTGGCCATCCGCATCAGCGGGTCCAGCCATAGCGGGCCGCTGCCAAACAAGCGGAAGCCCAGCTGCGCCGCGGCGGCGGCGAGCAGTCCCAGGCCCAGAGCGGTCAGCAGGCCGTCTTCGATCCGCGCGACCCAGCCGACAATTCGGCGCGCAGGATTCATCAGGAGTTACCGGCCTCTGCCTTGGCCCGTTTCAGCAGGTCCAGAATCTCGGCCGAAATCAGCCCTTCGCGCTGCATCCGCTCAACCGTGCGCTTGCCCACCTCACGCCAGGCCTGAGCTTCTTCGGCAGTTGGCGCAACGATCTGGATGCCTTCGTTGGCCAGGGTCTGACGGGTCTGGACATCGTCGGCGGCGTTGCTGGCTTCCAGCTGGCTGAAGGCCTGCTCGATAGCGGCAACGGTCGCGGACCGATCCTCGGCACTGATCCGGTTCAACGCCTTGGCGTCGATCGCGAGGATTCCCACGGTGTAGGACACCGGCAGATCGACCATCATCTTCAGCTTGGTCGCCCACTGAAAGGCGATCGCGCCAGTGGTGGTATTGCCAACGGTATCCACCAATCCGGTCTGCAGGCTGGTGTAGACGTCACCCAGGGCCAGCGGCACCGGGCTGATGCCGACCTCATCAAAGGCGATCTGACCGATCTTGTCGCCCTCCGGCACCCAGACCTTGGTCGCGCGCATCTGCTCCTGCGTGGCGATCGGCTTGCTGCTCATCAGATAGATGAAACCGCCACCAGCGATACCTGCGGCGATCATTCCGTTGCTTTCGAAGCCGGCCTTGATCCTGGGGTCGATGATCTGGCGCACCGCACGCACCTGATCAATGTTGCTAAAGGAGAAGGGCAGACCGTAGACCGCCACATCGGGATTGATGGCACTCAGCTCGCTGGCGGTGAAGGCGCCGCCATTGAGCTGTCCCAGCTTGATCTTGCGCAGCACCGTGTCGGCATTGCCCATCACCCCGCCGGGGAAGAACTTCAGCTTGACCCGGCCCTCGGTGGACTGCTCCAGCGACTCCCCGGCGGCGCGCATCTGGCGCATCCAGGAGCTGCCTTCGGGGGCCAGGGTCGCAATCTTCAGGGTTGCCGCAGGACTGGCAGCTGCCCAGACCAGGGCGAGGCTTGCCAGCAGCAGACGGGTCCAGCGCATGCTCATTCGAAATAATCCTTTGAGTTGGCCTGAAGCACGCGAGCCTGCTCCTGGGCCAATGTGTTGGTGAGGGTCAGGCCCGGTACTTCAGGGTCGGCCGCCAATGCCTCGGCAATCAGCCGATCGTGCAGTTCCTGGTCAAACACCAGCCTGGCGTATTGGCGAGCGTAGTAGACCCTGACCATCTGGTTCTTTCCTTCCGACAGCGCCAGAGCCTGCTCGAAATAGTCCCTGGCGGTTTCCGGTTTGCCGCCATAGGCCGGCGGCAGCAGGGAGTTCATCACACCCAGGTACAACTGACCCTGACCGCGTCGGTATTCCGGGTCCAGCTGCACCGCCAGTTCGATGATCCGCTGGACCTTCGGAATTGCGGCAATTGCATTCCAGTCATCGGCGTGGGCCTGGATGTAGCCGGCCCAGGCCGCCCCCAGACAATGCAGGGCAGGCGCCTGGTCGGCGCTCGCGCCGGTGGTCAGTTCGCTGACCGTTTCGAAATTCACCTCGGTAATCCTGCACCAGCTCGGTTCGCTGGCGCAGGCCGCCTGGGCGGCATAGTTCAGGGCCCGACGGGAAAGGCGCTTGGAGCGTTCGGGTTCATCGACAAAGGAGCCGGCATAGGCCCCGTAGAGATCGGCGGCCAGACACAAACGACCCGGGTTGGGCTCGCCGTCGTGGTTCAGACCATCGAGCAGCAGCAGATAGGCGGGCAGGCCGGCGGCCACCGTGGCCGGATCGTCATGATCGAGAATCCCGGCGGAGAGCTGATTGCCAAGGTTGCTGGTCGCTCGATCCACGATCGTTGCGCAGCCGCCCACACCGCAGGCTGCTAGCAGCAACAGGAGTCGGTACAGACAGGGTCGGATTCGCAACACGCGCATGGCGTTGGATTCACTCGGTCGGGGTGCGCATTCTATGTCAGTGACAGGCGATCGCGCTGGCCCAGAAAGTCATGTTTCTGAGCGCTGACGCAAGCCTCAAGCCGACAGTATCCACCGTTGATGGGTCAAGGCGATGTCATTGCCGCAGACCGGGTGCGGTCGGTCTCGCTGCCTGATCCTCGAGTGTTACCAGCGATCGCGCAAAGCGCGCAGCCGCATGAACACGGTCATCGCATCAGGATGCTCGGGCAGGTCCGGAAAGGACTCGCGCAGCCGCGCAATCACGCTGGGGCTGCTCAGGCGCAGGAAGCTGTTGTGCGCCTTCTCCTCGGCCATGGTGGTGACCCGAGCGCTGCGTGGATCATGGCCGCTGACCTGGGCGAGCATGGCTCTGGCGGCGTCATTGTCGGGCTCCCGGTCAAGGCTGAAGCCGAGGTTGGTTTCGATGTAGTCGTGCCCGGGATAGACCTGCGTGTGATCAGGCAGGCTCGCAAGCTGGTCGACGAAGCTGGTGTAGAGCGCATTCACATCGCCTCCGCCGCGGACGTTGCCGGCGCCGGCGTTGAACAACGTGTCGCCGGAAAACAAGGCTGGCTGGTCGGTGTGTGACTTCAGGCATACGTGGCACATGGTGTGGCCGGGCGTGTCCAGGCATTCCAGCTCGACTGTGTTGCCCACCTTGATCATCTCACCTGCGCGGACCCCACGATCAACGCCCGGGATTCGCGATCCGGCCTGATGATGGGCAATGACCCTGGCGCCGGTGGCCGCCACCACCCCCGGGTTTCCGGCGACGTGATCATGATGCTCATGGGTGTTGAGCACCTGGCGGATGGTCCAACCATTGTGCCTGGCCAAAGCCAGCACCGCGTCCGCATCAAGCGGATCGATCGCCAGAGCCTCGCCGGTTTCCGCGCAGGCCACCAGGTAGTTGAAGTTGCGCAGGTTGTTCCCGATCCAGATCCGCTCGACCAGCATGCTTGCGCTCCACAAAGGGCTTCGCTCGCAGTCTGTCCGAGTGGCCTGCGGAAGACAATCAGCCGTGAATTCAGGGCGGCTTCGCTTTGGCCTCAATCTGGAGACCTTCGCGATCGGCCAGCGCCGCCGCGACACCCCAGCCGCCGAAGGCTTCGCTCACCGCCAGGCGCAGCCGGTTTTCCCCGGCCTTCAGCGTCAGCGGCAGTGCATCAAACAAGCCGATGGTGCCCAGGTAGCGATAGTCACGTGACTGATACTGGTTGTTGCCAACATAGAGCAGTTGATCGTTCAAATAGACCTTCACCCGATCGCTGTATCCGAACTGCACAAGCCTGGTCTGATCCCGATCGCTGCGGATGGTGACCTCGGCGATTACCGTATCGGCCTGGTCGCTGCGCGGATGCACCCGGGAGAGATTGGCAAAGCCCCAGTCTTCTACCGCCAGCGCCCGCCACGGCGCGCTTTCGATCCCTGCAGGAATGCTGTCGCCAACGAGTTCGCCAGCAGCAAAGGGCACGGACACACGCCACTCGCTGATGATTCCCGGGGGAGCGGGTGCCGTAGGCGCCGCCTGGCCAACGATCTCGACTTCATCGGTGGCCTGGTAGCTGAAGTTGGCGAAATAAGCTGGAGCGAAGTTGGTGCCGAGCACCATGGCGCCGGCCTCATGGGCCTGCTTGAGATTGGCAACGTGCAGCACCGGCTGATCGCTGTCCACGTAGATGTCGGCCTGACCATCCTTGAGCACCAGCTTGAGGTGAATCCACTGATTTCTCGGATAGCTGAGCGGCGCGCTGTAGCCCGATCCGAAGTACAGCTGCCACGCGCCGATACCGTTGAAAAGTGGTGTGTATTGGTTTGCGTCAGGATTGCCACTCTGGTGCGGGCGCAGGTAGAAATTCTCGCCGCTGCCGGGTCCGGTGACCCGGAAATAGATCCCGCAGAAGCCGCGGCTGCCGTCGTTCATCAAATCGAATTCGATGATGCCGTTCTTGAGGTTGACCCCGCCCAGCTCCGCGGTGCCGGCATCGAGGTACAGAGCCTGGACGCCGTCGATGTTGCTGACCGCGTAGGTCTGGGCGTTGATATTCCAGCGCGAATCGTCCATTGCAACTGGCCCCGCGACGGCTTTCGCCGAAGCCAGCAGGGCAGTCGCGCACAGGCGCGCGCTCATCCGTGTTCATCCTTGCTGTCGCCCGCCCCGGTTTCGGCAGTGGCGGGCGGATCCCGCTCCAGCTTGACCATCACTTCGCCATGGGCGGCGCGCCATGCAGAGGAGCGCAGCGGCTTGACGAAATAGGCCTGGTAGTAGCCCTCGGTCTGCTTGTCACCGCCGGTAAAGCGCTGGTCGAATGCGGAAAAGTCCAGCTGCTCGCCGGCTTGCTCTTTGCTCAGCCCGCGGGCGATGAAGTCGTCAGTCTGCGCGGCAACCGAGTCCAGCGCCTCGATGGTGAGTTTGACGTAGGCGTGGTCGTACTGGATGTCGCCATGTCCGGGCACCAGAATCTCGTAGCCCAGATCGTTGATATTGCGCAACGTGGCCGCCCATTTCTTCGGGTCGGTGTTGAAGGCATAGGGCGTGGGGCGCACGACTACATCGCCAGTGGCGACAATCCGGTGTTGCGGCAGCCACATCACCACATCGCCTTCGGTGTTGGCGTCGCCCAGATGGAGCAACTGGATCTCCTGGTCACCGCTGTACAGAGTCATCCGATCTTCGAAGGTGACGGTTGGCGGTCGCGCCGCAAAGCGCTTGTGCTCGGCGTCCAGAATCTCTGCCTGGGAAATCAGATAGCGAAGCTGTTCCATCCCGCTCTCGCTGATTGGCTCGCCGTCGTCGCCAACCCCGCTTTCCAGCAGCTTGGTGAAGCGCGGCAGCAGGATCTCCATCGCGCCTG
>JAGRJL010000220.1:5050-11019 GCA_020442775.1 Lysobacterales bacterium
GGGTGGGCGATTACCTGAGCATGCGGATACTGCTCGAGTATTCGCCAGATCCCGAAGTGATGATCACCATGCCAGTGGCTGATCACGATATGGGTCACCGGCTGGTCGGTGAGTTCACCGATCTTGGCCAGCAACCGTTCGCTCATCAGCGCCGCGCCACCGCCGTCGTAAACCACTACGCCATCACTGCCGATGACAAAGGTCGAACTGCCCATCACCGGGTAGAGCGAGCTCTGCGGACGCACCCCCGTCCACACCCCCGGCGCCAGTTCGGTGAATTCCCAGGTGAAAGGATCGGCGGGCAGTTCGGCGCGGACGCCGACGCTGATCCACAGCAGAGCGGCTGCGAGCGCGAATTTCGGTTGGTTCATCGTCTCCCCTCGCGATGATGGCTGGTCAGATCATCGAGACTATGAATGAGAGGAATTTCAATGACCCAGATCTCACGAAATGACGGCGCGAATGCGGTTGGTCGGCTCAGCTTCGGGACTGCGGCTCACTTGCTGTTCGATTGACCGGCGCGGGTTGAATTGCGTCCGTTGGTCGCCAGTTGGTGTCGTCTATAAAGACCTTTCGAATCCCCCCAGACAGCCAGGACCGAACATGACTGAAGCCAATACCTACGTGCCACCCAAGGTCTGGACCTGGGACAAGGCCAGCGGCGGCAAGTTTGCCGAGATCAATCGTCCAACCGCAGGAGCCACCCATGAACAGGTACTTCCGGTCGGAGAGCATCCGCTGCAGCTCTATTCGCTGGCCACACCCAATGGGGTCAAGGCCACCGTCATGCTGGAGGAGCTGCTGGCGCTGGGCCACGCCGGTGCCGAATACGACGCCTGGTTGATCGACATCAACAAGGGCGAGCAGTTCGGCAGCGGCTTCGTCGCGGTCAACCCCAATTCGAAAATTCCGGCGCTGCTCGATCGCAGCGTGGCGCCGCAGCAACGGGTATTCGAGTCCGGCGCGATCCTGCTCTATCTGGCAGAAAAGTTCGGTGAGCTGCTGCCTGCTGACGGTCCCGCGCGCAGCGAATCTCTGTCCTGGCTTTTCTGGCAGATGGGCAGCGCGCCCTATCTGGGCGGTGGCTTTGGCCACTTTTACAGCTATGCGCCAGAGAAGTTTGAGTACCCCATCAATCGCTATGCGATGGAGGTCAAGCGGCAGATGGATGTGCTCGATCAGCGCCTGGCTGAAAACCGCTTCCTGGGCGGCGACCAATACAGCATCGCCGATATTGCCAACTGGCCCTGGTACGGCGCCCTGGCTCGCGGCGCGCTCTATGATGCGGCCGAGTTCTTGCAGGTTCAGAAATACCAGCACCTGCAGCGCTGGGCCGAGGAAATCTGGCAGCGCCCCGCGGTGCAGCGCGGACGCAAGGTCAATCGGACCTGGGGCAATCCCGCCGATCAGCTGCGCGAGCGCCACGCGGCCAGCGATTTTGAGCTGCGCACCCAGGACAAGCTTCAGTCGTCGGCGGCTGCGGCGGACTGAAGCCTGCAGCAAGTCGGGAAGTCGAATGAACCTGCCTGACGCGCAGCCTCCAATCAGCGGCGGTGCCCTGCAACTGTGGGCGCCAACCGAAAGCGAGTTGCCGATGCTGGCCGAGGTCGCGCGCGCTGCCTATGCCGATCACTACCTGCACTACTGGGAAGCGGACGACAACGGTCGCTATTACATGGACCTGAGCTTCTCCGAGGCGGCGTTGCGTCGGGAGTACGCCGATCCCAATGTGTATCTGTGTGGTCTGAAACTGGCTGGCGAGCTGGTCGGCTACCTGAAGATCAATCGTGTGGCTCGCAGTGACGATCCGCCCGGACTGATCGGGACCGAACTGGAGAAGCTGTACCTGCGCAAGGCGGCTGCGGGGCGGGGGCTGGGCAGCCAGGCAATGGCCGCCGCGGACAGGATCGCGATCGAATCCGGCCAAGGACTGATCTGGTTAAAGGTGATGGCCGAGAATCATGCAACTGTGCGTTTCTACCAGCGCCTGGGTTTTGCGGCAGTGCATCGATTTCGGATCGACATACCGCATATGCACGACCACCTGCGGGGAATGCTGGTGATGGCCAGGAAGCTGTAAGCGCGGACCGAGACGGGTTGATCACTGATCGCATCCGGATGAACCGGGCTTCTCGGGACGCGGGCAATTTGTCGGGAATTGGCGGATTCGGCGCCGGTTGGCGTTGCTGCTGTAGCACCCAGGACGAGACCGGCTCGTCTGCCGATTCACCAGGCAGTGGCCTGAGATCCGCCAAGCGCTTGGTGCGGATGTCTCAGCAAGGCCGCGAGGTGCCGGCAACGAACGGAGCAGTCATGAGCAGGCACAAAGGGGTCAGGCAGCGGATTCCACCAGCAGCGCTGTACGCCTGGCTCGGGTTTTCCACCCAGGTGGCCGGCGCCGATTGCACCCATCTGGTCGAAGTGCCGTCCGGCGGTCCGGCACCGATTCGGGTCGATGGCGCCACCCTCAACGGCGGGATGCCGGTGCTGCCGGGGGCGCGCGTGTGCGTTCGTGGCGGAATCTACGACCGCGGCAAGCTGGAATTCATCAACTTCGTTGGCACCCCGGCGCAGCCGATCGTGATCACCAACGTCGAGGGTCAGGTTAGAGTCGAGCACGGGCGCATCTATCTGGATGATTCCCAGCACGTGGAGTTCGCCGGCGACGGCGATCCGCAGCTGAGCTACGGGTTCCTGGTGGTCGGTTCCACCGAGCAGGCCTTTGGTGCCAGTCAGCGCTCAGCTGATGCCCCTGCGCTGCGCGGCATCCACGCGCACCACGTCGAGATCCACTATCAGGATCGATTCGCGGTGCAGGCGGTGGGGGTGCGCGGCTTTGAAGCGCTGGCGGTACCGGCGGCGATCGAGGATCTGGACTTTCATCACTTCTACATCCATCGCGCGGTCGACGCGGAAGGGAATCCGCTGGGTGGCTTTCGCGAGGGCTTCTACTTCAACAGCTCCGACTACGGCGAGCTGCCGGTGCCGGCAATGCGCCGCGTCCGCATTCACCACAATCTGGTGCAGGGCTCGGGCTGGGATGGAATCCAGATCAGCGCGGCCAGTGAGTGCGAGGTTGATCACAACGTCGTGCTGGAGGACAGTCGCTATCTCCGGCAGTTTCAGAATGCCGGGATCATGCTCGGCAAGGGCAGCGCCTGCCAGGTGCACCACAACCGAATTCTCGGCGGGCAGGGACCCGGGATTTACCACCAGGGCAACGGTGGTCGCAGCGCAGATCCGGGCGCCAGCAGCGCTGGTCATTTTTACGGCAATCTGATCATCTCGGCGCAGGGGGCGTTGCTCGCCGAGCCCGATCCGCGCGAAAGCGGCGATCCTCAGATCGAGACCGCAGATCGCCGTTTCGGCGTGTTCGTTGCCAACGCTCGCGATGAACTCGACGACAATCGCGCGGGCTATGTCTTCGTCTATCACAACACCATCGCACGCAGCGCGGTTGAGGCGATTCGGCTCAGCGCCGACCCGACCCGTATCGCCGGTTTCGAGGCGTTCAACAATCTGTTGATCGATGCGGTCGTAGGACTGACGCCCGCAGTGCACCCCGGCATCCATCACAACCTGGAGCTTGAGTCGGCACTGTTTCCGTTTCTGGATTGGGTCGAGGCGTGGGGTGACCCTGCACGAAGCTTCCCCGGATTTCGCCTGGGTCCTGACAGCGCGGGCGCAATCGACGCCGGTGCCACGCTGCCCTGGAGCCTGGCGAACCGCGACATCGACGGGCAGGGACGACCGTTCGGCGTCGCCTATGACATCGGCGCTGATGAATACTGGCCAGACTCGCTGTTGGCGGACGGGTTCGAAACCATCGCTCAATGAGTCCAGCGCTGCAGCGGCAACCTGCGAACCACGATCGGGTCGAGTGGCCGCTGCGCCGGCCGCGCCAGCTGACTGTTGCTCAAATAGAGCAGAGCCCCGTCGACGATCGCCCCGGTGGTGGGAATCTCCTGCTCCGGCGTGCCCTGCTCCAGTATCCTCAGGCTGTTGATGCCGAGGCCCTCGGCATCCAGTTCCAGAGCGACCAAACGACCGATACCCAGTCCATTTTGAATGCCTATCAGTTGGCCGTCCTGGTAGTACAAGCCATCGATTCCACCGGCAGTCAGTCCGGGAGCACGATCAAGCGTTGTTGCCTGGGAGCTGGTGATCTCATATCGACCGATATTCAACCAGTCGGCGAAGTACACCCGCTGCTGGTCGCTGTCGCAGGCGACGCCGTTGATCCCAATTCGCCCTTCGGCCACCACCCGCGGCGAAGGCCGCTCCGCCTCCAGATCGAGCTCGTACAACACCCCCAGGCGGGAGTCGGTGACGTAAACCCGATGATCGATCAGGCAAAGGTCGTTCAACTCGCCGGAAGGAAAGGGATATCGTCGCGACAAGGCGGTGGTGGCGCCATTGCAGGCATCCGTTTGCGCGCCTTCCAAGGTGATCGCGGTGAGTGCCGAAGCCATTGAGGCGGGGTTTCGGTCGGGCAACGGGTTGGCGTTGTGCAGCGCCCACAATTGGCCCTTCGCCACCGTCATGCCATAGGCCGATTGCCGGGTGGGACTCCGGTAGTAGCGAGAAGAGCGACCGTCCGCACAGACTGCATAGACGTCACCCAATCCCAGATCGCCCAGAAACAGCGTCCGAGATTCCGGATCGTAGGCCAATCCCTCCGGCTGGATCGGTGTGTCCGCAACTCGCGTGAGGATCTGGCTGCGAACGACCGGCAGCGCCCGCCGGTTGAGCTCGGCCTGCAGTTTCAGGAATCCTGAGTTCGAACTGATCGCCTCAAAATCCGAAGTAGAAATCCCCAGGTCCCATGAGGACTGGCGCAACTCATTCAAGCGCTGGAGTGCCTGGTCAGGCTGTCCACGATAGGCCAGGGAGCGGGCCAGATAGTAGATCGGGGCCGGATCATCCGGGTGAGTCCTGACTGACTCCAGGAGCAAAGAAGGCGGCGGTGCCGGGGATTGGCAGGCGCCCAGTGCCGCCACGACACCGAGCAGGAACAAGCGAGCCTTTCCGTATCCAGGCGTCCAGGGACGCCTGTTCGCGGCGATAGAGATCAAGGCGAATGGTTCCAGGCGACGGTACCGGTTCTAACGTGGTTTTAGCGGCGATCCGCCAATGCGCTGGACCCGGTACTCGCGGGTTTGCTCACCCGGGCAGTGCGCCGTGCCAAGTTAGGATGTGCCCGCCGCGATCTCACTCCCATAGAATGCGCTGAACCGGGAGCAGGCCGAGGGCGATCATGAGCTGGATCAACACCATCAGTTACGCTGAATCGTCCGGCGAACTGCGCCAGCTGTACGACAAGCTCAAGGGTCCGGGCGACAACGTCGACAACATCATGCTGGCGCACAGCCTGCGGCCGCACAGCATGGTCGGGCACATGGCGCTGTACAAGAACGTGCTGCACCATCGTGGCAACACCATCCCCAAGTGGTTCCTGGAAGCAATCGGGGTCTACACCAGTCTGCTCAATCGCTGCGCATACTGTGTAGAGCATCACAGTGCGGGTCTGGCACGACTGCTTCGCGACAGCAGCCGCAGCGAGGCGATCCGCTCGGCGCTGGAGAATGAGGATCTTCCTGCCGCCTTTGATGCTGCGCAAGTGGCGGCACTGGCGCATGTAGCGAAGTTGACTCGGAAGCCTGCTGAAGTCGAGGCCGGCGACATTGCAGCCCTGCGCGCCGCGGGTTGGGACGATGGCCAGATCCTGGAGATCAATCAGGTCACCAGCTACTTCAACTACGCCAACCGCACCGTGCTCGGGTTGGGCGTGTCCACCGAGGGGGATGAACTGGGGCTTTCGCCGTCGGACAGCGAAAACCCGGACAACTGGTCCCACCGCTAGCTCACTGGCGCAAGCAACGATTGATGCGGTTCGCTGCGCTCACCACATCCTACGCAGGCAGCCCGGCACGCTTTCGCAAAACCGCGACCGCGACGCTTCGATGATG
>JAGRJL010000220.1:11135-15771 GCA_020442775.1 Lysobacterales bacterium
TGAGGCCGCAGCATATTGCTCAGCCCTCAGCCCTCAGCCCTCAGCCCTCAGCCCTTCTTCTTCGCCAGCATCAGCCAGGTATCCACCACCGTATCCGGATTGAGCGAGACGCTTTCGATCCCCTGCTCGAGCAGCCAGGCGGCGAGGTCCGGATGGTCGGAGGGGCCCTGGCCGCAGATGCCGATGTACTTGCCGGCTGCGCGACAAGCCTTGATTGCCCGCTCGATCAGCATCTTGACTGCCGGATTTCGCTCATCGAAGGAGTCGGCGATCAGCGCCGAGTCGCGATCCAGACCCAGAGTCAGCTGGGTGAGATCGTTGGAGCCGATCGAGAAGCCGTCGAAATGCTGCAGAAAATCCTCCGCCAGCAGCGCGTTGGAAGGCAACTCGCACATCATGATCACCTTCAGATCATCCTTGCCGCGTTCCAGCCCGAATTCGGCCAGCGTCGCGATGACCTTCTCCGCTTCGGCGACGGTGCGGACGAAGGGAATCATCGCCCAGGCGTTGCTCAGCCCCATTTCCTCGCGGACCTTGCGCAGCGCGCGGCATTCCAGCTCGAAGCAGTCCTTGAAGCTGGGGTCGACGTAGCGCGAGGCGCCGCGGAAACCCAGCATCGGGTTCTCTTCGTGTGGCTCGTAGCGGCGTCCGCCGATCAGGTTGGCGTACTCGTTGCTCTTGAAGTCGCTCAGGCGCACGATCACCGGGTTTGGCGCGAAGGCGGCGGTGAGGGTGGCGATCCCTTCGGCCAGTCGGTCCACGTAGTAGGACACCGGGTCGGCGTAGCCGGCCATCCGCTCTTCGATCTTGCGTCGGGTTTCCTCGTCCTGTCGGTCGAATTCGATCAGCGCCTTTGGGTGCACGCCGATGTGGGCGGCGATGATCATCTCCAGCCGGGCCAGACCGACGCCGGCATTGGGCAGCTGCGCGAAATCGAATGCGCGCTCGGGGTTGGCCACATTCATCATCACCTTCAGCGGCGCTGGCGGCATTGCGCCCAGGTCGGTACTGATGATCTCGAAAGGCAGCTCGCCCTCGTAGACGAAGCCGGTGTCACCTTCGGCGCAGGACACAGTCACCGCCTGTCCTTCGCGGATCTGGCGAGTGGCACGGCCGCTGCCGACGATGGCCGGAATCCCCAGCTCGCGGGCAATGATTGCCGCGTGGCAGGTGCGCCCGCCGCGATTGGTCACGATCGCCGAGGCGCGCTTCATGATCGGCTCCCAGTCGGGATCGGTCATGTCGGTCACCAGCACGTCGCCGGCTTCAACCCGGTGCATTTCGGCGGCCGAGGCGATCACCTTGGCCTTGCCGGCGCCAATCTTCTGACCGATTGCGCGGCCCTCGACCAGGACTTCGCCGCGCGCCTGCAGGTGGTACTTCTCCAGCTTCTGCGCATGCTCGCGGCTCTTGACCGTTTCCGGTCTGGCCTGCACCACGTAGATCTTGCCGTTCTCGCCGTCCTTGGCCCACTCGACGTCCATCGGCCGACCGTAGTGCGCCTCGATGGCCAGCGCGATGCGTCCCAGTTCGGCCAGCTCAGCCTCGTTCAGGCAGAACTGCCTGGCCTGCTCGGCCGGCGTGGTCTCGACGCGGACCCGTTCCCCCGGCACCTCGGAATAGACCATGCGCTGCTGCTTGGCGCCCAGGGAGCGGCGCAGCAGGGCGCGCTTGCCGCTGCGCAGGGCCGGTTTGTAGAGATAGAACTCATCGGGATTGACCGCACCCTGTACCACCATTTCGCCCAGACCCCAGCTGCCGGTGGCAAACACCACGTCGCGGAAGCCGCTTTCGGTGTCGATGGTGAACAGCACCCCGGAGCAGGCGACATCGCTACGGACCATCTGCTGAATTCCGGCCGACAGCGCGACCTGCGCGTGGTCGAAACCGTGGTGCACCCGGTAGGCAATCGCGCGATCGTTGTAGAGCGAGGCAAAGACCTCGTGCACCTTCTCCAGCACTGCTTCGATGCCGCACACGTTGAGAAAGGTCTCCTGCTGGCCGGCAAAGGAGGCATCGGGCAGATCCTCGGCGGTCGCCGACGAGCGCACCGCGACTGCTGGATTGGCATGGCCAACCCGCTTCTCCAGCTCGGCATAGCCATCGCGAATTGCTCGCTCCAACCGCGCGGTCAGCGGGGTTTCCACCATCCACCGGCGGATTTCCTTGCCGGCACTGGCCAACTCGGCCACGTCTTCGATGTCCAGCGTGCTCAGGCGTTGCTCGATGCGCTCGGCCAGGCCGCTTTGCGCCAGATACTCGACAAAGGCGCTGGCGGTGGTGGCAAAGCCGCCGGGAACCGCTACATCCGCGCTGGCCAGATGGCCGATCATCTCCCCCAGGGACGCGTTTTTCCCGCCCACTTCGGCCAAATCAGCCAGTCGCAGACGATCCAGCCACAGGATTGCTTCACTCATGAGGGGGCTCCGGGGAAACTTGGCAAAACCGCTATGATGCGGTGCACTAATCCCACTGACAAGGCGAAGCGGGCAATGGCGGCAGAAGTTGATGATCGTGAACGGTCGATTTTCTATATCTCCGACGGTACCGGGATCACCGCTGAGACCATCGGTCACAGCGTGCTGACCCAGTTCGACGGGGTACGCTTCAAGACCCAGCGGCTGCCTTTCGTCAACAATGAGGTGCGCGCCCGCGCGGCCGTTGATTCCATTCAGAAGGCACAGCGGGCGACCGGTCAGCGCGCAATCGTGGTCAATACGGTGATCGATCCGGGTCTCTCCTCGATTCTGTCCGAGAGCGGCGCGCTGATGCTGGACGTGTTTGCGCCCTTTATCGGACCGTTGGAGCAGGAGCTGGGCTGTCTGCGTACCAGCCACGTGGGCCGGGCGCACGCAATCACCGCGGACTACGAGGCGCGGATCAACGCCACCAACTACACCCTGGCCCACGATGACGGCTATGACGTCAATTTCTCCGATGCAGAGGTGATCCTGGTCGGCGTTTCGCGCTCGGGCAAGACCCCGACCTGTCTTTATTTGGCGCTGCAGTACGGCGTTCGAGCGGCCAACTACCCGCTGATTCCGGAGGATCTGGAAGGCGAGCGATTGCCGGCCAGGCTGCTGCCCTACAAGGCCAACCTGCATGGACTGACCATCGACCCGCAGCGGCTGTCGCAGATCCGCTCCGAGCGCCGCGCCAACAGCCGCTATGCCTCGATCGAGCAGTGTCGCCATGAGGTGTCGGTGGTGGAACAGCTGTTCGAGCGCGAGGGGATTCCCTATCTCAGCACCACCCACACATCGATCGAGGAGATTGCCAGCAAGGTGATGCAGTCGCTGGGGATGAACCGGCAGATGTATTGATACGAAGCAGGGAACAGGGCCTAGGGCCGAGGGCCTTGGAGAACCCACTAGTTGGGGCGGTGTCGACGCGCCAACGCGGGCATTCTCGCAGGCGCAGATCAGTTGCGGTGCGCGACGGCAGCGTCCGCGCCCGAGTGCTGGGACGTCAGGCAATGCGATCCGATACAGCTATGCGGATGTCCCACTGCACAGCGGATGCCAGTGAGCCATTGTCGTGTGGCTGTTCTGTCGCTAAAATAATGACCGACTGGTCAGTCAATTAGTGAGGGAAGATGCCGGAGTCGAGTACCAAGGCGGACGGGAAGGGGCGCAGACGCAAGGAGGCGCGGCCGGCGGAGCTGGTGGATGCGGCCTTCTCGCTGTTTCTGGAGAAGGGCTTTGCCGCGACCCGGATCGAGGACGTCGCCGCGCGGGCCGGGGTCGGAAAGGGCACCCTCTATCTGTATTACCAGAGCAAGGAACAGCTGTTGCAGGCGGCGGTGGAGCAGCTGTTGCTGCCGCGTTTCGGTGATCTGCAGGCGCTGATCGCCGATCCTGATCTGAGCGCGGCCGAGCAGCTGGACCGGGTGCTCGGCCTGCTGTGGAAGCACGCCTCGGCCTCCGGTTTGTCGGGTTTGCCGAAGTTGATGATTGGTGAATGCCACAACTTTCCAGCGCTGGCGCGACAGTTTGTGGAGCGCTGGATTGCGCCGGTTCAGGACCAGGTGCTGCGCAAGATCTTGCAGCGGGGGATCGCCAGAGGCGAGTTCTCGGTCAGCGATCCGGAGTATGCGGTGCGCTGCATCGCCGGGGGCTTCGTGTTCCTGTTTATCTGGGGGCATTCCCTGGCTGACTTTGACCAGCGCGGTTTTGATCCTGAACGACAAAGAACCGCATGGATGGAGATGATCCGCTCCGGATTGGGATTGGCCCCAACAACGGCCGAGGAGGCCCTCGCATGACTACGCCAAGGAATCGACGCAGCGCTCGCCTTGCCGCGAGCCTGCTGCTGGTTGGGCTTCTGGGCGGCTGTGCCGAACCAGCGGTGGACTACTTCCAGGGCTATGTCGATGTGGAGTACCTGCATCTGGGCCTGCCTCAACCCGGCAAGCTGGTACAGCTGAAAGTGGAACGCGGCGACCCGGTTGCGGTTGATCAGCTGCTGCTGGCGCTGGAGTCCGAGCGGGAACAGGCGGCGCTGAGCGAGGCACAGAGCCGGGTACTGCAGGCGTTGGCCCAGGAGGGTGATCTGGGAACCGGCAAACGGCCGGACGAGCGGGCGGTGATTCGCGCCCAGCTGGCACAGGCCCAGACCGCCGCCGCACTGAGTGAAA
>JAGRJL010000221.1:0-5186 GCA_020442775.1 Lysobacterales bacterium
TGGCGATCCAGCGCGTTGTAGCAGGTGTTGAGGCGCGCGCCGGAGAACCAGCGATAGGACGGCGCGTCCGAGTCATCGAGCACCCGATCCCAGCGGCGGTCCCAGCTGATCGCCTCGGCAGCATCGGCCCAGAAGCCCTCTGGATCGTCTATAGAGCGCTGCCAGACCTGGCGGTAGGCATTGCTTTGGTGGTCCATGTTCGCTCCTCCCAGCCACTGTGCGACCAACCCCTACAGGCTGCGGCAACGCACAAAATCGGTCAATTCGACTTCGGTCGAAAATGCCGGGCTCAAATCTTGCGCGATCAACGGTCAAGATTCGCAAGTTAAACTCCACTGTGCTGGCATGGTCGAGGGCCGGCATCTGGATTAGGGAGGGGTCATGTTGAAACTTCATTCATGGGCAATGGCATTGGCACTGGCGACGGCCGCCCTGCCCGGCGGCGCGGCAGCTGCCGAGGGCAACTGGGGCGCTGGCGGCGATTCGCAGATCGATAATGTCTGGGCCTTCCTGCGCGAAGTCGATCGCACCTTGCTGATGGCGCGCGAGGGCGGATACGGGGAGATCAGCGAAGGTGATCAATACCGGGTTGAAGAAGCCGGCCGCACCATTCGCAGCCTGCTCAGCGGTCGCAGCAGCAGCGCCAATCTGGACTCGGCCGATCGCAGCGCTTTGGCCGACGCGCGCGAAGTGATTGGATCGGTGCTACGCACCGCCGACAAGGAGCGCGAGGTGTGCATCAAGGTGCCGATCACCGGTAGCCGGATCCACCGCCCGGAGTGCCTGACCGTCGAGGAACGCGAGGATCGCGCCTTCTACGAACGTGAGCGGCGCTGGCCACCGGCCTGAGTCCGCTCGCAGTCCCATTGTGGCCTCGTCCGGATCTGCCGATTCCGCGGCGGCTGCGGAAGCAGTCAGGCGCTGCTGAGGCGCTTGTTTTGGTGACCTTGCTACTCGTAGCCGTCGGCGAACAGTCGTGAGTCCAGGCCGATCAGTCGCGCCACGCCCATGCGTTGGTTGCTCTGATCGTCCACGTCAGTGAAACCGGTCACCAGTATCCGCTCGCCGGTGGCATCGACGTCAATGGACTGCGGAAAATCGGCGGGCAGATCGCCAAACTCGAAGCTCACGCCAGCGCCCCCGTTCAGGCGAGTATCCGGAGTACCGTCCGCCCGCAGCACGGTGAGTACGGCATCGCGTGCTTCCCTGCCGCTGCCGCCAATCTCCGCAGAGCCGGCCACGTAGATCAACCCACCGGGGCCGACGGTGATTGCATTTGCCGATGCGACACTGCTGCCGAAGTCGACAATGGCCACCCCGTCAGTGCCGAAGCCCGGATCCAGCGCACCGGCCTGGGTCAGTCCGAGAACGGTAAAATCAGCGCTGAGCGCGTCGGCGCGAGTAACCCCGGCCACGACGATTCTGCCGCTGGGCAGCACCGCCAGTTCGTTCGCGCCATCGTCAAACCCCGCCCGATCGTAGAGGAAGACCCCGTTGGTGCCGAAGCTGCTGTCAAGCGCGCCGTTATTGTCGAGCGCCAGCACCACCCAATCCAGGCCAGTGGCTGAGGTCACTACTCCGGAAATCAGAATCCGACCCTGCGCATCGATGGTCACGTCGTAGGCGTTGTCACGCGCATTGGCGTGGTCCCAGCGGAAGGTGCCGTTGCTGCCAAAGGTGGTATCCAGCGTGCCGTTGGCCAGAAAGCGGGCAACCCCAACATCGTAGCTGGCGACATTGAAGCCTGATCCGGACACCAGGCCGACCGCAATGATTCTGCCGTCGGCCTGCTCGACTTGCCCCAGCACCAGGGCCAGCTGATTGCTGAACGGCACTTCATCGAAGGTCTGGGTGATGCCCCCCGAAGACTGCAGTTGAAGGTTGGAAAACACCCGCGGAAGTCCGCCGCAGCTGGCCTGGCGGAAGCCGCCGGCGAGGTAGTCACCCGTACTCAGGCGAATCCCGCTGAAGAACGCGCGCGGCACCGAACAGCCGAACTCCTGTGCGGGAAAGCGGGCCGGCGTCAACGGGGTACCGTCGGCGGTGATCCGCTGCATGATGCCCTCGCGATTGCTGGGGTTGGCCGGCGCCGAATCTCCGAAAACGACGATCTCGCCAGAGCCCTCAAACACGCCCACCGCGGCATAGTCATTGAGGGCCAGCTGAATTTCCAGGGTACCGTCACCAGCAAAACTGGGATCCAGATCGAGCGGGTTGCCTTGCGCGTGCGCAACCATGGTCAGCAGACAGCCACTGGTCAGCACGGCGCAAACGAGCGCGACTCGGAGCGGGCGTATGGAAGCAGGCATGGCAGAGGTTTCCCATCGGCAAGAAGCGTCCTCAAGCCTAGGGATTGGCGTCCTGGCGCGCTTGACGCGAGCTTGACGATCCGCTGACGAACGCTGCTGCTCCCGAATTTCCGCGTTCAGACGGCGCGGAACCCGGGTCAATCGGCGAGGATCTGACCGAGTTCCTTGGCGTCTGAAGGGCGCCAGCCGTCTCCCGCCAGATGCTGCCAGCGCAGCGCAAAGTCGCGCGCCTTGAGCGGATCTCGGGAGGCGTAGAAGCGAGTGAGAAAAGCCAGCGCATCCACACTGAGGTCGGCATCTGTGCCGAGTTCAGCGGCGAGTTGCTCCAGCCGCTGCGCCGGAGAGTGGGCGGCCAGGAGCTGGCTCCCCAGTCTTCCACCCAACTCGACTCGAGCCGCGGACGATTGCCCGCTGCTGGCGACCCCGTAGGCCTGTTCCAGCTTGGCTAGCGCGCCATCCACGTCACCGCGCCGTTGAAGCAACTCGCCTTCGGCGCCCAGCAAGTCGGCTTCCAGCGACGTCAGCCTGGCCTGTTTCAGCAGGCCGCGGGCGCGCTGCAATTGTGCTTCAGCCTGATCCAGCCGGGCTAGCTGCAGCTGGGTCAAAGCGTCGGCAATCAGGCTGCGCACCTGCCCTGGCGGTTCCTCCAGCTGCTGGTAAATCGCCCTGGCGGCAACCAGATCGTTCGACGCCGCCACAAACTGGCCGAGCTGATGCTGGGCCTGGCCGCGCCGCAGCAGCGCCAGCCCTTTGCTGCCGGGGTGATCCAACTCGGTGGCGATGGTGAGCGCCCGGGTGGCCGCCATCACCGCGTCCTGCAGTCTTCCCAGTCGCCGGTAGGCGGCGGACAGATCCGCCTGGGCCTGCGCCTCCAGCAGCGGCGAAGCATGTTCGCGGGCGGCCGCCAGCACTCTTTCCTGGTACGCCAAAGCCTCGGACCACTGCCCGCGAGCCATCTTGATGTCGCTCAGCACGCTCAGGGTCCAGGCCACTTCCAGCGGCAGTTCCAGCTCGGTGCGCAGGGCCAGCGCGGCCAGCAGGGTCTGCTCGGCCTGATCGAAACGTGCCTGATCGGCATACAGATTGCCCAGATTCTTCAGCGTAGTGGCCTGGTTGTAGCGGTCCCCGGTGCGCTGATAGTGGTCCAGCGCGGCGCCGAAGCAGCGTTCGGCTTCGGCGTAGTTGGCCTCAGTCGCAGCCAGGATCCCCAGATTGGCGGTGACGCTGGCCACATAGTCCTGGTTGCCCAGCGCGACATAGTGCTGCAGCGCCCGCTGGTACCAGTCTCGGGCCGCCTGCTTGTCCCCGCGACGCCAGGCGAGCACCCCGGAGGTGGACTGCACTGCCGCCAGCATCCCGAGGTTGCCGCTGTGGGTGGCGCTGGCCATCAGTTCCTGATTGAGCCGGTCGGTGCGCGGCCAGTCCCCCAACCGGCGGGTAACCAGACTGAGATGGTACTTGGCTTCCAGCAGTTCCGGCGCTGCCGCGAGCACGGTGTCGAAATAGCGGGCGGCGTCCGCCAGCCTTCCGCGCAGACGCGCGTCCAGACCGCGAGCGAAGGCCTCGTTGACAAAGGGATCATCGGTAACCAGGCCGCGCTGGGCACGCCCCGCGCCCTGCCAGCGGGCCAGCGACTGCGACAGGCTGCGGCCGGCGCTGACCGCCAGAACGGAAATATCCTCACCTTCCAGGCTCATGGCCAGACCACCGGCTTGCTCGTGCACCTCGCGCAGTTCCAGCCGGTAGTGCACGCCGTCAGCGGTCAGGATCGGGGCGATGACCTGATCAGCACCGCTGCTCAGCTGCAGCACCCGCGCCTGCGCAGGGGCATCGACGGCATCGGGATAGCGCTTGAGCGTGGCCAGTACGTTGTTGCTGCTCACCCGCGCGACGCCATCATCGGCCAGCGCCTGATCGATCAGCGGCAGCACCCCGAAACGCACCCACTCCAGATCATCGTCCCCGGTCTGATTGACCACCGGCAGCACCGCTACGCGGATCGGGGCGCCATTTGCGGGGTGATACCAGACTCGCCACCAGGCGGTGGCGGCCAGGGCCAGGGCGAGCAGAGCTGCCGCCCAGAGCAGACGCAGCGAGCGCGACGGCGCACCCGGCGCGCTGCCTGCCACCGCGTGCTCAGGATCGCTCGGTGACTGCGTGGCCTCTCCATCAATCCGCTGAACGGCTGCCGCGAAACGATATCCGACGCCGTAGACTGTTGAAAGATAAGCCTCGGTATCGTCGCCGCCCAGCGCCTTGCGGACCCGACTGACTGCCTGTGGGAGGGTCGATTCGGACACCGGTCGGCTCTCCCACACCGCCCGCCATAGCTCGTCCTTGTCGACCACCCGGTCGGCGTGCGTCATCAAATAGACCAGCAGGTCAAATGCGCGCCGCTCGATGCTCACGTTGCGCCCATCGACCAGCAACTGGCGCGTGGCGAGATCGACCTCCACACGCTCGCTGCGCAAAACCAGATCAGTGCGCGATGCGGTTGACGGGTCGTCGGCGCGCGGGTCCTTCATTGTCAACAAGTGTAGCTGATGGGCCGTCGGGCAGAAGTGGCGGGAGTGAATTGTCCGCGCTTTCAAAGTCGAGCATGGTCGTCGGCCTTGAGCCGGCAACGCGAAAAGCTGGCTCGTGAACGACCGCGAGCGTCTCGCCCGCATAAGGCCAATCGGCAACCGAAGCCGCGTGTGCGGGCAGGATGCCCGCGGTCCCCAAGAAGGTCATTTGCCGCGCTATCGAGTAGCTGTCCACAGTGGCGTCGACAGGCACGGTCTTAGACATGGATCCGGAAACCACAAAGGCCGGCTCGTAGAGGACCGCGGGCGTCTCGCCCGCATGAGACCAATCGGCAATCGAAGCAACCGGTGC
>JAGRJL010000221.1:5364-6562 GCA_020442775.1 Lysobacterales bacterium
AGGATGCCCGCGGTCCTCAGGAAGGCTTTTTGCCGCGCTCTCAAATAGCGGTCCGCAGTGGCGTCGACAGGCGCGGTCTTCGACATGGATCCGGAACCGTGAAACGCCGGCTAGAGCTTCCCCGCCGCCTGCAAAGCGGCGTACTCTGCGTCGCTGTAGATGCGCGAACGCACCAGAAAGCGCACCCCTTCGCCGTTCTCCAGGGAAAACATGCCGCCGCGCCCGGGGACCACATCGATGTTGAGCTGAGTGTGCTTCCAGTACTCGAACTGGGAGGCGCTGATGTAGAAGGGTGCGCCGCCAATCTCACCCAGCAGCACATCGCCGTCGCCGACCATGAACTCGTTCTGCGCAAAGCACATCGGTGAGGAGCCGTCGCAGCAGCCGCCGGATTGATGAAACAGCAACGGACCGTGGCGCTCGCGCAGCTTGTCGATCAGCGTCAGCGCAGCCTCGGTGCAGATCACCTGGGGAACCTCAGTTGTCATCCTTGCCTCCTTCGCCGGACCCGCCGATCGCAAGGATCGGCGGATCATGGCTCGCCGAGGGGTCTAGAAGAAACCCAGCGCCGACGGTGAGTAGCTGACCAGCAGATTCTTGGTCTGCTGATAGTGATCGAGCATCATCTTGTGGTTCTCGCGGCCGATGCCGGACTGCTTGTAACCACCGAAGGCCGCGTGCGCCGGATAGGCGTGATAGCAGTTGCTCCATACCCGCCCGGCCTGAATCGCCCGACCTACCCGGTAGAGCCGACTGGCGTCACGGCTCCAGACCCCGGCGCCCAGACCGTAGAGGGTGTCATTGGCCATCTCCAGCGCCTCGGCCTCGTCCTTGAAGGTGGTCACCGACACCACCGGTCCGAAGATTTCCTCCTGGAAGATCCGCATCTTGTTGTGGCCCTTGAAAACCGTCGGCTGCATGTAATAGCCGTCGGCCAGATCGCCCGGCAGCTGATTGCGCTCGCCGCCGATCAGCACCTCGGCACCCTCCTGGCGACCGATATCGATGTAGCTGAGGATTTTCTCCAGCTGCTCGCTGGAGGCCTGCGCGCCGATCATGGTCTGCGGATCCATCGGGTTGCCCTGCTTGATCGCCGCCACCCGCGCCAGCACCCGCTCCATGAAGCGCTCGTAGATCGACTCCTGGATCAGCGCACGCGAGGGGCAGGTGCACACCTCGCCCTGGTTGAAGGCGAACA
>JAGRJL010000221.1:6641-8535 GCA_020442775.1 Lysobacterales bacterium
TGCCGCCCAGCTCCAGGGTGACCGGAATCAGGTTCTGGCTGGCGTACTGCATGATCAACCGGCCAGTGGTGGTTTCCCCGGTAAAGGCGATCTTGGCGATTCGCGAACTGGAGGCCAGCGGCTTGCCCGCTTCCAGCCCGAAGCCGTTGACCACGTTGACCACGCCCGGCGGCAGCAGATCACCGATCAGCTCCATCAGCACCATGATGCTGGCCGGGGTTTGTTCGGCCGGCTTGAGCACCACGCAGTTGCCGGCAGCCAGCGCCGGCGCCAGCTTCCAGGTCGCCATCAGTAGCGGGAAATTCCACGGGATGATCTGCCCGACCACGCCCAGCGGCTCATGGAAATGGTAGGCGATGGTGTTGCCGTCGATCTCGCTGATGCTGCCCTCCTGCATCCGGATCGCGCTGGCGAAATAGCGGAAATGATCGACCACCAGCGGAAGGTCGGCATTGAGCGTCTCACGCACCGGCTTGCCGTTGTCCCAGGACTCGGCGTAGGCCAGCAACTCGAGGTTCTGCTCCACCCGATCGGCAATCCGATTGAGGATATTGGCGCGCTCGGCGGCGGCGGTGGCGCCCCAGCCGGCGCGGGCGGCGTGGGCGGCATCCAGCGCCGCCTCGATGTCGTCCTTGTTCGAGCGCGGGATCTCGGTGAAGGCCTTGCCGGTCACCGGCGAGAGATTCTCGAAGTAGGCCCCGCCGATCGGCGCGACCCACTGGCCGCCGATGAAGTTGGCGTAGCGAGCGCGATAGATGCTGGAGGGATCGGTGGCGTAGGCGGTGCTGTCGGTGTTGGCGTTCATCTGGTTCTCCCGGAGGTTGTGATCGACCCAAACTGGGTCCGCCAGCAAAGCTGCAAGCGCAATGCCAAGAATCCTTTGCGGCGTTGCGTCATGCCATTTCTGTTGTCATTTCGACACTGCCCCGATTTTTGTACTGCAATGCAACAAAAGACCCAGTTGCAAACCCCGGCAAATGCGATGAAGGTTGCGACGGTGTCTCAGTGACCGTCGCAAAATGCGACACGGGTGGAGCATGGTGCGCAAACCGCTGGTGCTGGCTGCAGACCTGACCCAGGCCCGGCGCCAGTTTTTTGACCGCGGATGGCGCCCGGCCGGCGAAGTGCCAGAGACCATTCTCGATTCCTGGACCCGCTGCCAGCGCCTGGGACTGCCGGTCAACAAGCGCGCGCAGATCGAGCCGGTCGCCACCGCCACTCTCAAGCAGATTCGCGAACGCAACGAGCGGCTTTGGCGGCTGGCCCGGGGCGAGTTGGATTATCTGGCCGCCGACGCCCGCGCCACCGGGAGCATGGTGATCCTCACCGACGCCCACGGCTGGATCCTCGATGCCGATGGTGATCGCGAGTTCCTCGACAAGGCTGGCCGAGTCTCGCTGGCGCCCGGCGCCTGTTGGGAAGAATCGCAGGTAGGCACCAACGCGATCGGCACCGCGATTGTCGAGGGCCGCGCGCTGGAGGTTCGTGGCGGCGAACACTACAAGGCGCCCCACGGCATTCTCAGCTGCTCGGCTTCACCGATTTTCGATCCCTTTGGGCAGATGCTCGGGGTGCTGGACATCACCGGTGATGCGCGTGCGGCGCAGGATCACGCCCTGGCGCTGGCTCAGCTGGCTGCCGCCAACATCGAACATCGCTACTTCGAAGAGGGAATCGAAGACTGCCAGATCCTGCGGGTGCACGCCGACCGTGCGCTGCTGGGATCGGCGCGTGAGGGGGTGCTGGCATTCAGGGACGGTTTGCTGGTGGCCGCCAATCAGGCTGGACTGGCGCTTTTCGAGCTGCCCAGGACGGCGCTGGGCAAGGTGCCTTTCGCTCAGCTGTTTGCCGACCGCGGATTTGATTCGCGCCAGTTGGCCACCCTGCTGGACCG
>JAGRJL010000222.1 GCA_020442775.1 Lysobacterales bacterium
TCAAGAACAGCGCATTGGTCCGGGTTTGATTTCGCGGAACAAAGGCCTCCTCCCCAACTGCGGAGAAATCGCGATCGCTCCAGGCCAGACCATAGACGCCACGCCAGGGACCGATCGGCGCGTGTTCGGCATCCATTCGCAGGTCGCTCTGGCGGTTGTCGAATCGGGTGCCGGTTTCCTCGCCCTCCAACTCCACGTGTTTGTAGTCGGTATGGCCGGCGCGAATGCGCACGCTTTGTAGCCAGGCCAACCCGGTCACCCAGGCAGCCTCGGTGTCCATGCGACTCTGCGCCAGATCGATTCGCACCGGTCCTTCTTCTTCCGCATCTGCATCGCCCTTAAGCCGATCCACTTGCTCGCCGCTCTCCCCCTCTTCGTGCGCATGGTCGTGCCCGGGAATGCCGTAGAGGGTGTCGAAGCGGCTTAGCGACACACCGAAATGGCCCTCGTCAGCGCGAACCGTGAAACCAATCGCGCCACCTTGGGTACGCAGTGCGCTGTTCTCCACGATGCCGCGCGGCTCATCGTCGTCAGCTTCCAGCGAAGCGAAACCAGGAATTCGGTAATTGCCGGAATCGCGATAGAAAGCGTCGGCGTGGAACAGGAGCGCCGACTGCAGCCCGCCCAGATCAAGGCGCGCGGCAGCGCCAAGGGTGTCTGCCACGCTGTCGCCGTAGATCTGCGCGCGGCCAGACAGACCATCGTCGCTGCCCTGGGTGGGAATCCGTCCGTCAATAACATTGACCGCCCCGCCTACCGCGCCACTGCCATAGAGCAAGGCTGCGGGCCCCTTGATCACCTCGATCTGTTCGCTGACAAAGGGATCGATGGTGACCGCGTGATCGACCGACACGGTCGATACATCCTGTGAAGCGACCCCGTCGCTGAGGACCTGCACTCGCGCGCCCTCCTGGCCGCGGATGATTGGCCTGCCTGCACCGCTGCCGAAAAAGCTGTTGTGTACACCCAACTCGCGATTCAGGGTTTCACCCAGCGTGTTGGCGCGCCGCCGGTCCAGTTCGGCGCCGTTCAAGACCTCAACCGGCTGCAGCAAGTCGTCACGGCTGCGGTCGAAGGGGTCGGCCTGAACTTCGATCTGATCCAGTTCACGTAGCCGTTCGTCCTGGTCCGGATCGGGGCTGGCGGCGGGTGCCGCGACCACCGCCGGGCAGGCAAGCATCAAGCTGCAGCAGGCAAGAACCCTGAGCGAGGACAAGTGCATCGTATTCGACCCTGATCTGATCAACTTCAATTATGTTATAACATAACATTATTGATTGACTATCGGTCTTCTGGCCTAGAGCGCCTCCTCAGGGCTTTCCCGTTTCACCAAAAAAGTGCGGGCTGATGGAAGCCATCAGCCCGCCAATCGGGTGCAACGGTGATGAATGCAGCAGCGCGGGATCTAAATTCGACGAATACGCTCGCCGGAGACCGACACCCGGGCACCCTCATAAACGCCATTGAGATCGCGTTTGTGCAGCACCACGGTGCGACCGTTGTCCATCGCCACATGGATCTCGTAGCGCACACCCTCTCGCGCATTCTTCTCGATCTCATTGCCGGCGATGCCGCCAGCAATGGCGCCGGCCACCGTTGCCGCCTTGCGACCGTTGCCCTTGCCGACCTGATTGCCCAGAACACCACCAATGATCGCGCCGGCTACGGCCCCGCCACCGCTGCTGCGCTCACCCTGGTAGTAGCTCTCAATGTGGGTGACCCGACCACAGGTCTGACAGCGAGCGCGCTCGCCGTAGTAGCCACTATCGTTATTCGCGTAGTAACCGCCGCCACTGGCACAAGCGGTCATGACCAGCATCATCGCGCTCAGGAACATGGCTTTCATGATCAATCTCCTATGAGTGAATGACTCGGGACTTCTCTAGCAGTTCCCATGCCAACTGCAACTTATTGATTATCAATGCATCTTCTCACCTGCTCAGCAACGCTGAGTGCGTTCTGCACGACCATAATGGCAGGCTGCACTGCGCCGGCGTATCGAACCCACGGGCAGCGGGTTTCGGGTAGGAGGCTGTTCGCCTGTGATCCGCCGCCCGGATCCATCTCGGCGCCTGGTCTTTCGCGAGCAAGCTCGCTCCTACAGTCTTAGGAAGCTCCTGGCCAATTGCGAGTTCGCTCCTTCGTGGATCGGTCTGAACCAGCTTTCCGCGACCCACCCTGCCCCTGCCGGGCCGGGCGCGGGGTACTCGGACAGGGCGCGGCGGCTTGCTGCTGTTGGTAGGAGCGTGCTTGCACGCGATCAGCTGCCCGGATCCGTCGCGGCGCCTCGACCATCGCGAGCAAGCTCGCTCCCACCGTGCGGGAAACCCCTGGCCGATCGCGAACTCGCTCGCTCTTCCGCGGACCATTCCGAATCCATCGGTCTGAATCAGGAATGCGGTTCGGAAGGCGCAGCAAGCGCCGCCGCGTCGCCAACTCCTTCATGGGATGCGGGCGCAGGAAATCCTCGCCCTTGTTCTGAAAGCGACGGTCGAAGCGATCACTTGAGGCGAAGGGTGCGCATCAGAAACACCCCGGGAAAGGAAGGCCAGCCCACCTTGAGCAAGGTCAGGCATGCAGCGCAGTGGATGATCGCTATACCGGGCGCAGCGCCCGGTGACGTCCGCTCAGGGGTTGAGCAGCTCCAGGACTTCTTCCAGCTCTACCCGCATCTCGCGAATCAGGCTGATCGGAGTCGCTGCACCTTCGCTGCGAGCTTCCCCTTCCAGACGCTGGCGCGCCCCGCCGATGGTGAATCCCTGTTCGTAGAGCAGATTGCGAATCTGCCGGATCATCAGCACGTCATGGCGCTGATAATACCGACGATTGCCTCGCCGCTTGACCGGCTTCAGGCTGGGAAACTCCTGTTCCCAGTAGCGCAGCACGTGCGGCTTGACCGCGCACAGATCGCTGACCTCACCGATGGTGAAGTAACGCTTGGCCGGAATAACCGGTAGTTCGCTATTACTGCCCGGATCCAGCATTCGCTTCCACTCGTGCTTTCAGCTTGAGCCCAGGTCTGAAGGTGACCACCCGCCGCGCGGAGATCGGAATCTCTTCGCCGGTCTTCGGATTGCGTCCAGGCCGCTCGTTCTTTTCACGCAGGTCGAAGTTGCCGAAGCCCGAGAGCTTCACGCCATCCCCCTGCTCAAGCGCCTCTCGCATGACGTCGTAGAACGCGTCGACGAAGTCCTTCGCCTCTCGCTTGTTCAATCCGACCTCTTCAAAAAGGCGTTGGGCCATGTCAGCTTTGGTCAGCGCCACGCCTATCCCCTCCAAGCTGCCCCAACAGCCTGAGTCAACCGCTCCCTCACCGCGGCCACCCACGCTTCAACTTCTTGCTCCCCAAGAGTGCGTGAATCATGCTGGAAAATCAAGCCGATAGCGAAGCTTTTTGAACCTTCAGGTACACCCTTGCCGCAGTACAGATCAAACAGCCTGAGTTCAGCCAGTTCGGCGATGGGCTCGGCGAGCACCGCTTCCCTGACCTGCGCGTAGCTCACCTGATCGTCGACGATCATCGCCAGATCACGGCGGACTTGCGGAAAGCGGGAGATAGCGCGGGCAATCGAAAGCGCTCGCGGCCGCAGCCGGTCGAGGTTCAACTCGGCCACATAGACCTCTGTAGGCGCATCCAGATCGGCCTGCAAGGCAGGATGCAAGGCACCCATGATGCCAACCCGCTGGTTGCCCAGCATCAGCGCCGCCGCTCTGCCCGGATGCAGAAATTCGTCCTGCGCTGCCTCCCAACGCAGTTCTTGCGCACGCCCCATGGTGGACAGCACCGCTTCCACATCTGCCTTCAGATCAAAGAAGTCCATCGGGCGAGGACTGCTGCCCCATTGCTCGGGCTGGGCACTGCCGCAGCAGACCATCGCCAGATGCTCCGACTCGGACTGGCCTTGGGCAAAAACCCGCCCCAGCTCGAACATGCGCGCTCGATCCAGTTGGCGGCGCAGATTGGCCAGTACCGACTCCACCAGCCCCGGCACCAGCGCGGGCCGCATCAGCGCCAGATCCGCCGACAGCGGGTTGGCCAGCTTCACCGCCAATCCCTGCTGCCCATAGCGCCCATAGAGTTCGGCCGACGCGAAGCTCAGGTTCACCGCCTCGCGATAGCCCCTGGCCACGATCAGCTGGCGCAACCGGGCGTCGCTGATGACTCCTTCCGATGGCGAGCGCAGCGCAATCTCGCCGCGAGGCAACCGCACCGGGACATTGTCATAGCCAAAGATGCGGACCACTTCCTCGATCAGATCTTCCTCGCGCTGCAGATCGAAACGCGCGCTGGGCGGGGTGGCAACCCAGTGATCAGCCTCAGCCCGCACTTGCAGACCCAGACGACCCAGAATCGCGCCCACCTGTGGGTACTCGATCTGCATGCCCAGCACCCGCTGCAGCCGCGCGTTGCGCAGAACGATTGGCTCCCGCTTCGGCAGCGCGGCGGTCTCCACCGCCTCAACCAGCGGCCCGGCCTGACCACCGGCAATCTCGATCAGCAGCGCGGTCGCGCGCTCAATCGCCAATCGCGGAAGTTCGGCGTCGACACCCCGTTCGAATCGATGCGAGGCATCGGTGTGCATTGCCAGACGACGGGCGCGCCCGCTGATCGCGCTCGGCGCAAAGTGTGCACTCTCCAGGAACACGCTGCTGCTGCCATCGACGATCTTGGAACTGTCGCCGCCCATGATCCCGGCCAGCGCCAGTGCGGCACGGTCGTCGGCGATCACCAGCATATCCGGGTCCAGATCCACCTCGCGGCCGTCCAGCAGCTTGAGCTGCTCGCCCGCTTCGGCAAGCCGCACGTTGATCGCACCAGTCACCTTGTCGGCGTCGAAGGCGTGCAAGGGCTGGCCGAGTTCCAGCATCACATAGTTGGTTACGTCGACCAGCGCACTGATCGGGCGCAGCCCGCTGCGGGTCAGTCGCTGCTGCATCCAGGCGGGACTGGCTACGCCCGGGCGCAGCCCTTCAATCACCCGACCGCAGTAGCGCGGGCAGGCTTCAGGATTACTCAAGCGGATCTCGATCTGGCGCGGAATGGTTGCGGCCTGCGTGTCAATGACCGGCCCGCAATGGGGAAGGTCGTATTGCGCAGCGATCTCCCTGGCCAGTCCGCCGATCGACAGACAGTCTCCGCGATTGGGAGTCAGTCCGATCTCGATGCTGAGGTCGGGCAGACCGAGCGTGGCGGTGAGCGGCTGGCCTGGGGTCAGCCCAGTGGCCAGTTCCAGCAGACCGTCGTGGTCGGTGGACAGCCCCAGTTCGCGGCCGGAACAGAGCATGCCGGTCGACTCCACCCCGCGCAGCTTGACCTTGCCGATCGCGCTGCCGTCGGGCAGCCGGGCGCCGACCCGAACCAACGGTGCAACCAAGCCTTCGCGGGCGTTGGGCGCACCACAGACAATCTGCAGCGGCACGCCGCTGCCGTCATCGACCTGGCAAACGCGCAGCCTGTCGGCGTTGGGATGCTGCTCACAGCCCACGATTCGGGCGACCACCACATCATCCAGACCCTGACCATGTCGCTGGACCTCTTCAACTTCCAGTCCGCTCATGGTCAGTCGATGCAGAAACTGTGCTTCATCGACCTGGGGACGAACCCATTCGTGCAGCCAGGACAGAGGAAACTTCATACCGCTACTCCAAAACGATGATGGGCCGTCGGCGCACGCGCCAGGAAGCTGCCCAGGAAAGACTTGAGGACCAAGCGACTAGCGGAATTGCCCGAGAAAGCGCCAGTCGTTGTCGAAGAAACTGCGCAAGTCGCTGACCTGATAGCGCAGCATCGCCAGCCGCTCCACCCCCATCCCGAAGGCGAAACCGGTATAGCGCTCCGGGTCGATATCGCAGTTGCGCAGCACGTTTGGATGCACCATCCCGCAGCCCAGCACCTCCAGCCAGCGGTCGCCCCAGCGGATGTCCACCTCGGCCGAGGGTTCGGTAAAGGGAAAGAACGAGGGCCGGAAGCGCATCTCCACTTCCTGCTCGAAGAATGCCTTGACGAATTCGGCCAGGGTGCCCTTCAAATCGGCAAAGCTGACGTCCTCGGCGACCACAAAGCCTTCAACCTGATGAAACATCGGCGAATGGGTCTGGTCGCTGTCGCTGCGATAGACCCGCCCCGCAGCCACCACCCGCAGCGGCGGCGTGCGCCCGAGCATCGCGCGGATCTGCACCGGGGAAGTGTGAGTGCGCAGCAGGCGACCATCGGGGAAATAGAAGGTGTCGTGCATCGCCCGCGCCGGATGATCCGGCGGGAAGTTCAGCGCTTCAAAGTTGTGCCAGTCGTCTTCGATCTCCGGACCAGTGGCGGCGACATAGCCCAGCTGGCTGAAGATGTCGACGATGCGCTCCAGCGTGCGGGTGAGCGGATGTTGGGTACCGATACCCTCACCGCGACCCGGCAGGCTCACGTCGACCCGCTCCGAGGCCAGTCGCTGCTGCAGCTGCGCCGCTTCAATCACGCTGCGCTGCGCGGCGATGCCATCCATCATCCGCTGTTTGACCCCGTTGATCCGCTCACCTTCGGCCTTGCGCTGCTCGGGGGCGATCTTGCCCAGGGTCTTGAGGGCATCGGTGATGCGTCCCTGCTTGCCCAGCCAGCTGACCCGCAGACTTTCCAGCGCCTCAATGGTGGAGATGGATGAAAGCTCCGCCAACGCTGACGCCGCGGCCTCCTCCAGGGTAGGCTCGGATTGATTCATGCCGATTCCTCGTCGTTGCGACCAGTGGAACCGGCTTTGCCAATCCCACAAATGCAAACGGCCCACCGTTGCCGGTGAGCCGCCTGGTTTTCTACTTCAATGCCAAATAGCGACTAGGCGGCTAGCGCGCTGTTGGCCTTGTCCGCCAACACCCGAAAACCGTCCATGTCGTGCACGGCGATGTCGGCCAGGACCTTGCGATCGATCTGGATCTGGGCCTTCTTCAGACCATTCATCATCCGGCTGTAGGACAAACCACACATCCGCGCCGCGGCGTTGATGCGCACAATCCACAGCGCACGGAAGTTGCGCTTCTTCTGCTTGCGGCCGATATAGGCGTATTGAGCAGCCTTGGTAACCGCCTGCTTGGCAACGCGGAAGACCTTGCGCCGGGCGTTGTAATAACCCTTGGCGCGGGACAAAATTTTCTTGTGACGACGACGGGCGGTAACGCCCCGCTTTACACGAGCCATTGTTCAAGTCCTCCTGATTTAGGCGTAGGGCAGCATGCGGGCTACGCCCGGAGCGTCCACTTTGGCGACCGCATTGGGCGCACGCAGACCGCGCTTACGCTTGGTCGATTTCTTGGTCAGGATGTGGCTCTTGAACGCATGGCCGCACTTGAAGCGACCCGAGCCGGTCTTGCGGAAGCGCTTGGCTGCTCCGCGGTTACTCTTGATTTTAGGCATTGCTTTTCCTTTGCTAAACACTAGCCGCGTGAGTGGCCCAGCGGGCGCTTTCCATCCGTACTCATTGCGACGACTACCCAAGCCGCCCGATCTGAGCGGCTGGTTCCTGCACGTTGATTGCTTCCTTCAGACTGAGCGCGCTTAACGCTTCTTCGGGGCGATCATCATGTTCATTACGCGGCCTTCCATCCGGGGCCGCTGTTCTATGCTGGCATCTTCCTCCAGATCTTTTTCCAGTCTCTGCAGCATTGCCAGCCCCAACTCCTGGTGCGCCATCTCTCGACCGCGAAAACGCAGATTGATCTTGACCCGATCACCATCATCCAGAAAGCGATGGATCGCGCGAAGCTTCACCTGATAATCGGCTTCTTCAGTGCCCGGGCGGAATTTGAGTTCCTTGACCTGGGTCTGCTTTTGCTTCTTCTTGGCGGCATTCGCCTTCTTCTGCTGTTCGAACCGGAATTTGCCGAAGTCCATGACCCGGCATACAGGTGGCTCGGCATTCGGCTGAATTTCGACCAGATCCATACCGGCAGCGCTTGCCAGCGCCAGGGCCTCGTCTCGCGACAGGATCCCCGCCTGCTCGCCTTCAGCGTCAATGACCCGCACCTGCGGTGCACGAATCTCTTCGTTCCGTCGATTCGCTCTATCGTTTGATGAGATGGGCGTACCCTCCTAAAGTGACGACGGCCGGAACCTTCCGGCCGCCCGATCAACGCAGGCTTTTGACCTCTGAACCAAGCAGATCGATGAAGGCTTCCACCGTCATGCTGCCCAGGTCTTCCCCAGTACGCCTACGCACGGCAACGCTGCCAGATGCCTTCTCGCGGTCTCCAACGACCAGCAAGAATGGGATCCGCTGCAGCGTGTGTTCGCGGATTTTATAGCCGACCTTCTCGTTCCTCAAGTCCGCCTGCACTCTAAAACCCTTAGATTGCAGGGTTTTACTGACTTCGGCGGCAAAATCGGCCTGCGCATCGGTGATATTGGCGATCACTGCCTGAACCGGCGCCAGCCAGCTGGGGAAGGCACCGGCGTGGTGTTCGACCAGAATTCCGATGAAACGCTCCAGCGAACCGACGATCGCCCGATGCAGCATCACCGGGTGTCTGCGGCTGTTGTCCTCGGCCACATATTCGGCATCCAGCCGCTGCGGCATCATGAAATCGACCTGCATCGTGCCGCACTGCCAGGCACGACCGAGCGAGTCCTTCATGTGGTATTCGATCTTCGGGCCATAGAAGGCGCCTTCGCCGGGCAGCTCTTCCCACTCCACCCCGCAGCCCTCCAGCGCCGCGCGCAGCGAGTTCTCCGCGCTATCCCACACCGCATCGTCGCCGATCCGTTTCTCCGGGCGCAGGGCCAGCTTGATGTCGATGTTCTCGAAGCCAAAGTCGCTGTAGACCTGCAGCGCCTGCCGATGAAAGGCCTTGACCTCCTCTTCCACCTGCGCCTCGGTGCAGAATACGTGGCCGTCGTCCTGGGTAAAGGCGCGCACTCGCATCAGACCATGCAGCGCGCCGGAAGGCTCGTTGCGGTGGCAGGAGCCGAATTCACCGAAGCGCAGCGGCAGATCGCGATAGCTGTGCAGGCCGGAATTGAACAACTGCACGTGGCCGGGACAGTTCATCGGCTTCAGCGCGTACTCGCGGTGCTCCGAATTGGTGAAGAACATGTTCTCCTGGTAATTGTCCCAGTGGCCCGAGCGCTTCCACAGACTGACATCCAGGATCGAAGGGCACTTGACCTCCTGGTAGCCGCTGTCCTTGTAGACCTTGCGCATGTGCTGCTCGACGCTCTGCCACAGCGACCAGCCCTTGGGGTGCCAGAACA
>JAGRJL010000223.1:0-1019 GCA_020442775.1 Lysobacterales bacterium
GCGGTTAAAAATGGGGGGATTACCGGATTGCTGAAGCAACGGGCCCGGCCGGGATGCAAACTGCGGCTCGCCTCACTAGTGCATTCTATTCCGAGGGCCGGTACAAGGCGGTGCTCTACCCCGGAGGCCAAGTACCTTCCGTCGAAGACGAAAGCACGGCACTTTCCAAGGTGGTAGTTCAGCCTGCGTTTCGAGAGCACGATCCGAACGGGGCCGTCTTTGTTCGCTGCACGATTCACCACGACGATGTCGTTGTCGCGCAGATTCTCGCGGGACGCTGTGAAGACGAAATTCGGGCACTCGCCCGTGAGCAGGATATTTCGCTGTCGTGGTGGTAGTTCAAGCAGGGTCAAGGGCGCGCTCCAACCAGGCGGTCAACGCGACTGCCCGGGAGTTCCTTTCGATGATCCAGTTGTTCCCGCGCGGCAGCGCGTTACCTAATCGTTATGTGCGCAAAACCGGCCCGTGATTCCACCGCCGGCATCCATTCGTGAGCTGTTGAGACGCGCCGGCTGGTCGTCGGATCGTCAAGTTCCGGTGAGTGCACGCGTCCCTTGCGAACACCCAGCGCAGGCTGTATTGGCCTCTTTAGGCGGCCTGAGAGTTGGAAGCGTTGGACCTGGCCAAGAATGCGGTGCCGGCGACATCGCGTTTCGCGACGCCGACTCAGAGCTCGGAGTCGAGGATGAGTGGGCTTCCTGTCTGAGTACGAGACTGATCTGCATAGGCGGAGAGCACAACGAACACGGCGAGTTGTTCATCGATTCCAAAGGGCGCGTGTTTGGTGCAAGCGTGATTCACGAGGTCTTCTACCTTCATGGGTTGAGCTTTTGGCCCGCCATCGAAAACGTGCTGCTCGGTCGTCGTGCCAAACCCCTTATTCATCCGACTCAAGAACATGTAACGTTGTACGGAGAGCGCTATGACCACGGAGACCCGCGCCTTTTCTCTTACTGAGTCGGCTCGGCACATAACCAACCGGTCAACGCGACTTCCGGGGAGTTCCTTGCGATGATCCA
>JAGRJL010000223.1:1035-14960 GCA_020442775.1 Lysobacterales bacterium
GCGGCAGCGCGTTACCTAATCGTTATGAGTAAGGAGACCCTATGACGCGACGATCCGTCTTAAAGGAGCATGCGAAGTCGGTCGTTAGGGTTTCGCCGTGGATCGCACTAACTGCAATCGCAATGTTTGGGACGTCGCTGTTTTTCGGCATACCTCGAGTTGCCGTCGTCGCGTCGGCTCTCGTACTTGGCATCGCTCTTGTACCAATGACTTACGTCTATTGGAAAACAGGAAGCTTACTTTTCGTTGTAGCGGTTGTCGCGCTATTCGTTGGCCTTGGGTCAAGAATCGGCTCAGGCCTGGAGGCAGCACAATTCTGTATCGGTACTCTTGGTGTATGCAGCATTGGTCTCATTTTTTCGAGAGCACGGTTTCAGGCGATGCTCGGGTGAGGAAGACTCATAACCAAACGGTCAACGCGACTGCCGGGGAGTTCCTTGCGATGATCCAGTTGTTCCCGCGCGGCAGCGCGTTACCTAATCGTTGGGCCGAAGGCGCCAGTCGACGATGACGAACGATCCGGTGGCTGACGCCTTTTCGGGTGCTGAGGTACGAACTTGCGATCAACTGCGATTTCTCCGTACGAACAGTCCCAGCGAATGGGGAGCACCACAATCATTTGTAGTCGTCGCCGATCCGCCAGGCATCGAGGCACTACTGCCGGGTAGGCTAATTCATCAGAACACGTGCCCAGTGTGCGGGATCGATGCGGCCGCGGAAGAAGTCGTGTGGGTTTATGCTCGGTTCTCCGATGATCTCAGCATTGGCTGCTGCTCCATGATCCATCCCTCATGTTTCCGCTCGCTTTCCGAGTTTCAAGGCGACGCTCCAGTGCCGTGGTAGGACTCGTCCCAACAAAACGGTCAACGCGACTGCCGAGGAGTTCCTTGCGATGATCCAGATGTTCCCGCGCGGCAGCGCGTTACCAAGTCGTTGGGCGTTTGCATGACCGCCGGAATTAAGGAATTCGAGTTTCGTGTAGGATCAAACTGGAGCGCAGCGGTGTGCTGGGCGTTAGCCGAATACCCGAGGTCGCGGGCAGACCTCGTGCGGTGCCTTTCTTCCGATGATCCCGAAGTCAGATCTGCCGCCGTGGCGGCACTCAACGAAGCAGATGACGCCAGCGCACATGATGAAGTTCTCGCGCTGATTGAAGATTCGAACCATGAAGTTCAGTGCGAAGTTCTGGAGTACCTGAAGGATATGGGTCGCCCCTCAGATGCAGCCCAAATATTTGCTTTTTTGGAGCGCGGGCAGCATTTGTTTGTTGCAAGTCTTGCGCTCAGGAGCGTGATTGACGATTGCGGTCCAACGGTCGATGAAGAAGAGTCAGCGATCGAACAGGCACACTTCATCCGACAGTGGCGAGGCTTTCTCGAATCCCGCGGGTTACTCGCCCAACAAATCGGTCAAGTCGGACTACCGGGGAGTTCCTCGCGATGAACCAACTGCGCGGTGCGGTAGCCGCCTACCATTTGCGTTGGTGGCGGACGGAGTGATCTTCATCGATGGAAACAACTTTTCGCAAGGGAATCTAGCCGTCGCCTCGGTTTTATTGCTTTATTATCATCTAGCCAGTGAAAAGGGGATAACAAACGATCAAACGGTGTGCCTCGACCCTGAGTTGTTCGATGGGTTTAGCTATCTCGGCGTTGAAGTCGCACCTGAATATCAGGATTATATCGACCCTCAGTTGCTGAGGGAGGGCGCTGAGATTTGCCTGCTGTGCGACCTCAACGACATGATCGGGGAGTATGAAGATACTTTCACTTGTCAGCCTATCGTGGAACGCATGTTGTCGATTCAATCGAACGGGCAGTCCCTGACCATACCGGAGTTCAATGAGGTACTGAACCTAGTCCGGGGTGGTGAAGAACTATTTAATTATTCCGAATTCCGTAGCCTAAAATCGGCGATTTTTGAAAAGTATGTTGAATCAAGATTCAGAAGACTGCTAGAGTGATCGCCCAACCAGGTGCTCAGGCGGACTACCGGGGAGTTGCTTGCTATGAACCAGAAAATGCGGCGCGGCAGCCGGTTAGCTCAGCGTTTGGCCGTGCAATGAAGTCGGGCGTCTTATTTGGGCTTCTTGCCTTGTCTACGACCCCTTCGTTTGCGTGTCGCAGTCCTCTTGTGCCCGACTTTGAAGGAATCGCCAAGTACGAAGCCATTTTCATTGGGGAAATCGTCGGCATTCGCCTCGTCGGCCACATTGAAGCGAGTCGGCGTTGGGGGAGTGGGAACTACCTGAGTGACGTCACACCTGATTACGAGGCGGAGATTCTGGCTAGCACGACCTACGTGGGGAGTGTCGGCCAGCTATCCACAGTTGTGCTTGGTGGTTGCTCTGTACGAGAGCTTCAGCCTCGCCAAACAGCTTTGATCTTTGTATTGCCGAACGGGCGTGCCGTCGCTGTCGCGAGTGACGAAACGCGTGCCTACGCGGATGCCCTTTCGCAGGTTCAGCACTGCGCTTCAAGAGAATGCAAGTAGCTTCTCGTCTGTGTCATCAAGCCACGCGTTGGAGGCAAACTCGGATCAATGCCGCAGTGGCCCAACAAATTGCTCAACCGGACTGCGGGGAGTTCCCCACGAAAAGCGGAAACTGCCGTGCGGCAGCCGATTAGGTAGGCGTTCGGCGGCGCGCTAGTGAAACGTGCTCGCATTTTGGTGATTCTCTCGTCAGCCTTTCTGCTCCAAGGTTGCTGTCATATGCTCGGCATGGCGAATATGGGGTCGTGCAAGAAGCCCTCAGGCGCTGAGATTCACCCTGCAGAGCGCTGCAGCAAACTGGGCCACAAAGCCCGGAATTCCGCTTACGCGCAGTGCATGGCAGAGCTCGGGTATGACTTGCCAGTTGATCCATCAGCCTCGGAAGGATGAAGTGATGAGGCCTGACTTTGCTTTCAATGCGACCGCCGAACAGGCTCTTCGCTTCGTTTACGGTGCCCCGGGTCGCGGCAGTGTGGCGCGGCGTTGGTCAGCTGCTTGTGTGTTTCTGCCTGTTCTCCTCTTACTCGCATTCCCTGCTGGCGGTCATGGGATGGACCTGCCGGCCGACGTTCTCGCCTTCGTCCACAAGCGCGAAAGCTGCGACCACTTTCGCGGTGAAGAAGCTTACGATGAGGATAGGCAGGCATTTTTGAACGAAATGATCGCGAAAGAGTGCACCGGCACGTACCGAGATTTGGCGAAGCTAAGGGCTGCATATGCCGAGAACCCAGAGGTGCTGGCCAGGCTTTCGCAATTCGAAACCCAAATCGAGTCCAGTCCATGAGGACCCGCCGCCCAACGCGACGGTCAACCGGGCGACGGGGGGGTTCGTCGCAAAAGGTGGAAGTCGTCGTGCACAGCCGACTAGCTAATTTTTAGACAAATGAAAGTACTGATACCTACAATTGCATTGATCTTCCTTCAGGGGTGCGTAAGAATGGCAATAAGTCCTGCCGTTGAAGGAAGGGTTACAAGTGAGGATGGTTCGCCTATTGAGGCAACGGTACTGATTCAACACAATCAATTGGAAAATAGATCGATTAGCACCACTGCAAACGAGGATGGTTATTATTCATTAAGTAGAATTCGCGCTTGGACTCCGGTGCCTTTTTCTGCTACGCGACTATCCTGCACGGTTTTTGTCTCAGCTGCTGGGTACAAAACTGTAGCTTTCGAGGCTGATAGCTACGACACAGTAGTACGAAATATTCAATTGGAGGCAGAGTAAATGCTTGACACGCACATCAAAGCCGCTTCCCTTCGCACTTCCAGTGCGCGCGGAGCTTCGGTTGCGTGTTCGTCGGTTTTCGGGCCAACTCTGGTCACAGCCGCCGTGATCCAACAAAATACTCAAGCGGACTACCGGGGAGTTGCTCGCTACGAACCAGACATTGCGGCGCGGTAGCCGCTTAGCTCAGCGTTAGCACTTATGTTCTCGGCCTTGATGCTCGCAGCACTCCTGGCGCTCTCGCAAGTCGACGGCGAGGAACCGATTGTCCTCGATGATCCCACAGTATTCTCCTGTACACCGGGTCGTATCGAGCCGCTCGGTTCACGAACTATCGAGCTTCGGAAACGCGACGAAACGCTCCGCGAGTTGTCGGTACAGCGACCCGGCACGGATGCACCGCATTTCCTCGTCGTCGCCCAAGCGCCTGCCGAGATGCGCCCGCTCATGTCACCCGAGGAGTTTGCCTCGACGGCTCGGATAGAGGTCGATACCGCTAGTCTGGTAGGGCTCGAGTGGAAGCACGGAGCACGGAGCGAACTCGTTTTCACCGAGCCCGGCAAGTACATATTCTTTGCTTCGGCGGTCCTCGGTTCAGGGATAGGCGGGTACATCTGTTCCGTTACATTCTCCGGCTCCCGATAGGACCTTGCTGGCTATGTCTTGTGCTCGATGCAGGGGACATCTAACGTGCCAACTGACTGCCGGTCCTCAGAACGGCATTGCGTCGGAACCAGATCTGCTCATTGCCATCGTCGGGGCATTGTCCGCACTCGCATGTAAGACGTTTTCGGAGTGGCTGCTCAGGTTGCGACCTGACAACTCATTCAAGCCAACCGCCCCTTTTGTTGGTCGGCTCAATTCAAGCAATAGGCTTCACTATGACACTTCTCGCAATGACCGTACCGGTTTACCTTTTTGCTGTTGCCGGCACGTCACCATTAACCGAATCGGACAAGGAGAGATTCAGGGTGTTGGTAGCGGAGGCGCTCGCTTCAGAAGATGCTAATCAGAAACAGTACGATGACGTGATCATGCGCTTGGACGCAGATCCTTGTAGAAATGTAGATGTTCTTGTTTCGAAGGAAGAAGAGCGTGAATTGGAAAATGCTCTGTCAGAGAGCTTCTCCCTTGCGTCAGTAGATGTATTCTCAACCTTTCAATTTGGGAGCTGGTTTGTTATCTATTCGGATATCAGCCCTGGAGATCCCACATACGGATTCTTTCCTTCGGATCCGCGGCAAGGAGGTGAGCCAATCAAGTTCTGGGCGGGAGGTGATGCATTTTATGCGGTAGGAGACATTGCAGAATGGACTATTGCAAATGTGCCCGGAGTTCCGGAGGAGCTCGCAGAATGTTTTGCGTGGTCATTAACTATGGGTTCGGAGTGAAGCCTGACCATATGTTCAAGCCGGCGCGGGAACTGTCACTTCGGTCGCCCTGGCTTGGTGGCCGGCGCGGCCCAATATGGCGTTAGGCCGAATAGATGATTCGCCTGCTCGTTGCCGCCCTTGCTGGCTTCCTCACCTTCGCTGCAACCGTGTACTTGACCTCGATAGTTGAGGAGCCTCCATTTGTTAGTGTTCTTGGCGCATTGTTTGCGTTTGTAGGGGTGCCGGCGCTTGTGCTGATCCTCCTCAAACCCAAGAGCGCTTCCGAAGGGCTCCGACAGTCCAAGCATCTGACAGAGATGCAGTTTGAGGTGCTTCGCGCCTGGCAGATCGCCGAGTTGGAAGGCGAAGGGTTCCATTTTGTCTTGGAGACTTCCGATGGCGTCAACGTCTTCCTGTCCGGGCAGCTTCTATATGAGCTGGTCGAGTCGGGGTCGTTCCCTAGCACCGCCGTTGTCGTCAGGGTCGATGACAGTGACAATAATCTGATCGCGGTCCGCTGCATCGGAAAGCGTCTCAAGTGTGAGCGGGTGCTCCCCGCGTTTAGCGCTGAGGAACTGGACGCTGACCTATATCCGGGCAGCTTCAAAGAGTTTCCTGAGCTTCCCCAGTGGGTACTCACGCGCATCCACAGTTCGGCCTAGCTGCGCATGAGGGCGGATCGATGGGGCAGGCTTTGATGTTTCCTGAGATGATGTCTGCCATCGGCCGCTCAATTCGGTGTTAGGCCTCATGGCTCTCGTGCGAGTGTTTTCGCCACAGACCGAGTCGGAAGTGCTGGTCGCTACGGCTCTCTTGGAGGCTCACAGGATTCCGACCTTTGTGCACAGCCGCGGGATCGCCAGCATGCTCCCTGGCGTTCAGATAGACGCGTACAACACCCAGTGTGTGATGGTCCCGGAGGAACTCGCTGCATATGCGGTCGAGATTCTTGCTGAATTGAAGGGGCCCGAACCGGCCACTGCAGGTGCGCCATTGCCGATCCGTGATCGGGTTCGGATCGTCCTGGAGGGACTGCTGTTCGGCTGGTTCGTGCCGGGCTCTCGCCGGAAGCAGCCCAGTTCTGCCGATGACCTGACGCCGAACACCTCGCTGGAGCAGACGCATGAGGGATAATGCGCCGAGCTCAAATGACCGATGACGGTGTCAACCGGTGCGAACAGCGTACGACAATGCCATTCACCGGGATCAGATAAGCCGATGGGACATGACAACTGCGTCAATGTGACCAGTCTTTCGCTCCTCGCTCGGGGCTTCCCTTCGAGGCGGTCCGCCGCTGCGGTGGACGCGGGACGGCGTTGGGCACCTTGAATCATGGATGCATGGCTCCTCATTGGATTTGCGGTAGCCACAATGACGGTAGCTGCAGCGACTCTCTCAGGCAGGAAGCGCGGCGTGGTTTGGTCAGTGGTTGGCTCGTCTGCCTTGGGCTGGTACCTGTCGTTCAAGCGAGTCACGCATTACAACGCGCTTGCCTGGGCAGAGTTCGAGGTTGGTATTCGCACATCGGAGCCGGTGGATGGTGCGGCAAGTGCATTCGTTGCCCTGGCCGGCTGGTTGCCCTGGCTGCTTTTCTGCCTGGCGGTGCTCGCTTGCACAATGGTGGCTCGCAGGCTCTGGTGCCTGGCCAACCGTTAGCCCGCGCAGTGCACCACCGATGAAACGGCCGCTTCTGGTTCTCGACCTAGACGAGACGCTCATCTACGCGAGTGAATCTCCGCTTGATCGATCGGCGGATTTTGTCGTGGCGCCGTATCACGTTTACGAGCGTCCCGGCGTCGGAGACTTCATCGCGCACGTCAGTCGCCACTTTAGTCTCGGCGTGTGGTCGTCCTCATCACCGGCATACGCCGCTGCAATCTGCGGCCACCTCTTTGGATGTGGCGACCGCCTTGAATTCGTTTGGGCGAGCGATAGATGCACTCCCACGCGGGATCTCGTGAATGACTCGTGGTCCCAATCCAAGCGCCTGGCAAAACTGAAGCGCCGAGGATTCAGACTCGAACGCGTGCTCATGGTTGACGACAGCCCGGAGAAGCACACGAAAAACTACGGTAACCTCGTACTGGTGCGGCCGTTTGAGGGCGACCTGTCTGATCAAGAGCTGCCTCTCCTTGCTGTATATCTCGAAAGCCTTGCCGAGGTTCCCAACGTACGGGCAGTCGAGAAGAGGCGATGGCGAGAGCACGCTCTCCGGCAGATCTCCTCTGGCGCGGACTGAAAACGCATGAGAGCGGACCATCGGGGTGTGCCTTGATGATTCCTGAGCTGACATGCCCGCCTACATAACGGTCAAACTGACACAGGGGAGTATTTGCGATGATTCAGACGTTCCCGCGCAGCAGCGCGTTAGCTGATCGATAGCCGGAGGTATGGTTATGCGTCTTGCGCGCCCAATACTCGTACTCGCTTTTGCAGGCTCTGCATTCAGCGCGTTTGCTGCAGGTCCCTCGAGCAGCCTGGTCACGAATGACGCGCTGCTCATCAAGCACATTCGAGAGACGGATGAGGTTTTCTCGCGCGTGCTTTCGACGTGCGAAAGGGAGCAACTGCACCGCTCCGAATCAGGGGTAGGCGGCAAATTCACTTACACTGGGACCTGCCTGATTCGTTCTGACGATCGAGGCGATTGCCCGAGTTACAAGGTTGTTGCAAGCGGCACGGTAGACACTGAGCAGTGGGCCACGGTCCGGTCGGTTTTCCTGGAGCTCCAGTGCTTTGGTTGAGGCTGCGTGCAATGCCAGACCATTATGGATAGATTGCGCGACGCAAGACGAATTGGGGTCCATTGTCTTGCTGATTGGGCTGGTGTTGCTTTCGCTTGCGCGAGAGCCGGCAGATTTCCGCACTTGCGAAGTGACCAGGGATTCCTTGCGATGATCTACGGGTACCCGCGCGGCAGCGTGTTTGCTAGTTGTCGGGTCGGCCAGTTACCAGATTTGCATTGCTGACTTTCCATGCCCGCATCCGAAAGCATCTTCAGTGCAAAGCGCCGTTCGACTCGACGGCACCATGTCGAGCGAATCAAAAGACGGGAGGCGGCGCGTCTGCGGACCCGATTTCGCGGGCTCAGCCCTCCGACCGCAACGCAAATTGGGAGATCTTCGAAGACGCCCAAACCCTGCTCCTGCTGGATGTGTGGGAATCCGCGGCGCTATTGGGGTGAACTGACCTATCAGGAGAATCGCGAGGGCATCGATGACTGAAGGCGCTGGCGTCCACGTGCTTCGCTTCCCGTTTCACGATTTGCCTTGTCTGGGTGCTGCACTCGCGCTGCGGCCGTCGCATTTCCGTGTCGAACCTCAACTGTGCAGTCCCTTTGCGCTCTATTCCTTTGCCAATGCTGTGGCACTGATTCGTTTGCCTGCTGCATCGTGAACAGCCGGATCCAAATCCCTTACGACGAACCCTCGGATCAGGTCAGTATCGCCGCCCGGCTTGCAGGTCAATGAGGCATCTCAGGGAACCCGAGGCGGAGCTGATGTCACGGCTGGTCGGGGCTGCGGGGATAACGGCAGACATCGAGTCGCTCCTGGTCGTAGAACTGCAAGATGGCGGCATGGGGAGTCTTGGAATTGGACACGACTACGCGAATCGCGAATTCGGCTGCCAGGTCGCAGAATGTGAGTTCCTGGACTGGGACGGCGTTGTCGTCCTCGCAGCCTTGAACCTGGATCAGGCAGGCGAGCTTTTCGAGCTCGACATCTTCAAGTCCGATTTTTCGCCGACGGAGGCTCTGCGGCAACAATGAAACTGGCTTCGCGCAACAGGTCGCCTAACCCGGACTATTGGCGAGTCCCTCACGAAATGCGTGGGCCGTCACGCGGCGGCGCGTTATCCCATTGTTGGGCGGCTAGTGGATTGCCGCTGAGTTCCGCGCAGATAAAAGAAGTCGCCGGGCGGCAGCCGGATGGCACATCATTGGGCCGAAAGGCGATCATCCGGACTCTAGCCCGGATTATTCATGAACCTTCTACTGCGGCTTCCGTAGGCGCGCTATGGCGCGATTTGCTCCTTCCCATCGACTCGACGTACTGTCGAGTACGCCTTCGCCGATCTTAAGGTCCGCGAACCGCACCAAAGCGCGCCTGCGAAAACCTCGCGACGAACATTCATGAATAATCCGGGCTTAGTCTTCCTCTTGTTTGTCTGGCCTGCTGCAGTTTGGGCAGAACACTGCCTTGAATACGACCAGCCTGGCACCGTGCTCGCGGGATCCCTGGTTCGTCTGCACTTCAACGCCAAAAATAGCGATGGAGAGATAGTCCCCCAGAGTTACTGGCAATTGCGGCGCATTGAACCGTTCTGCGTAGATCCAGGGGAGAGTTCTCACGGCAACATTCGAATGCAAGGAGCAAGTATTGTTGAGCTCTGGCCGCCTTCGGATTCTGAAAGCGATCTTGAAGGTCTGGATGGTGAGCGAATAGAGGTGCGGGGGCGAATCGTCCCAACCTTCATGCCGCACTATCATTCGGAGCTGATTTTTTCGGCTGATTCCGTTCGCAGGCTTGAGTCGGATGAGTGACGAAGGTCTGTCCCCCAGGAAGGTCGACGCAACTGGAGGGCTCGCGATGATCCAGTTGTTCCCGCGTGGCAACCCACTAGCTGATCGTTGTGCCTGATGACGATGCATCGCTCCTGGACTGAAATTCGCCAGCATTTCGCGTCGATCGCTTTGGACGCCCCAGTGTTGGATGGCCTGCGCTCGCTGGTCGATCACGTTTCGGAGTCACCGCTTGCAGCAGAGCTCTATCCGTGGACCTCGATGTTTGATCTGTACATCTCTCAGACACCGCCCTCGCCGACATTGCATTTTCCGCATTCTCGGATTTCGGCGCAGCAGTCTGGGCAGCTGGAGTTTCGCTACGTCGACTCCCCGGTGCCAGCAAAGCAATGGTCCCGTACCGTGGCTCCAGAAGACGCAATCGGTCGCTTCGCGTCGTTCATCAGTCAGTTGCACTGGCTGGTCAAGGCATCATGAGGCCCCACCCGTCATTGCAGCTGACGCCTGACCACGCCACGGCATTCAATTGCTGGGCCCAAGAATGAGATTTGGGCAGCCAGGGCAGTTCTCAGTTGAAGCGTTCCACGAGCCTGTCGACGGAATGACGGGCTTCGGTCGCATGTGCGTATGCGTCCTAGATCTTCAAGTCGGTGATATCGCGGAGTCGGGGTGCTCTCTGCGCCACGCCGCGGAAGACTTGGAGCGACTGGCGGATGAAGCAATGACCCTTTGGGATTCCAGCTTCGATGGATTGTCCGACGACCAGATTTTCGAGCTGCTGGATCGGGCGCTTTTCGTCGATCTCGGGCAGCCTGAAGCGAAAATAGAAGAAGACGGCGAAAGATACTGGCGCTTTGCCCTATTGACCAATACGGGCGAGCACTTTGATGGATACAAGGTATTTGCCGTACGCAGGGATTCCTGTATTCATTTCCTGGTGCAGCTTCCGGACGACAGCATCGTATCCAGGGTTTGCGACTTGAGTCAGGTGATGGTCGTCTTGCACGAGTTCCTTTCCTGGTTTCGGTTGGTGAGCGCTCAACCAAACGGCCCAATGAAACTGACGGGGGTTCCTTGCCATGGTCCGGTATTTCCCGCGCGGTAGCGCGCTATTGGTCGATCATCCCTTCGTTGCGCGCTCAGCGGTTTCCTCCACAATTTCGCCGTTGCAGCAGTAGCTCGGGTTGGCATTGCGCCCCAAAGGACCGATAGGTGTTTATCTACGAACTCGACATCCGAACTTTCCGAGAATTCTGGTATTTCCTCTTTCGCAAGAAGATTTGCCCAGCCTGCGGGGGCAAGGTCCATCGAGTGGATGCGCTCGTTGAGCATACGCAGGGCTGGGAGCGAGACGGCCCGGAACTTGACTACGAACACAAGGTCAAGGAACCCGTTCGATATCGCTGCGACCCATGCCATGAATATTTCTCCCTCGCACAATTGGCACGCGGCGCCTGATCGGCTGCTCAGTTTGACCGGCGGAGGCAGGCTGGGTTCTCACCATTCACGTCCGACGCGGGCGCCGTTTCGGTTGCGCGTTTGTCGGTTTTCGGGCCAACTTCGGTAGCAACCGTGGTTTGGAATCATGATGACCATTGGTGCTCCACAGCGGTTTGATTGATGAGTCGTCGATCCTTTCAACCACAAGATTCCAGCAAATGGCAAACCAGGTCTTCTTCGCGTGTTTGATGCTTGCCACGGGCATCGGCATTCCGATCATGGCAGCACTGAGCTCGAAACTGGGTGCGACCTACGGCAGCCCCTCTTTTGCCGCGTCGGTCCTGTTTCTGGTAGCGCTTTGTATTTCGGTGGCTTTCCTGCTCACGGCAGGCGGTGGACTGAAGCTTTCGCCCAAGGCGCCCATCCCGTTCTATTTCTACCTGGGGGGCGTGTTCGTTGCTTTTTACGTCCTGAGCGTGACCTGGGTCGCTCCGCAATTTGGTGTTGGCAATGCCGTAGCCTTCGTGTTGCTGGGACAGCTCATTTCGATGGCTGCCATCGACCAGTTCGGGCTGCTGGGCGCTCAAACGCACGTCATCAGCTTGCAGAGAGCGATCGGACTCGTTCTGATGTCCGTCGGGGTGTTCTTGGCAGTGCGTCATGGCTAGGCTCGCAGCTGATGTGGCGGCGAGTACTTCTTGCCCAACGAGCAGTGACCGCTTACTACGGTGTCATGCCTCCCGTTGATTCCGTTCAGGCGCTCGAGCTGATGCGGCTTGCTTGCGTCAACATCGGCGCGCATTGGCAGGAGCATCTGGAGTTTTGGGAGGGCGACGACCCGGGTGACTACAACATCACATCGGTGTTCGCCGAGTACCTCGTGGACATGTATGAGCGGGGACAGACTGATGATTTCGCGGCGATCTTCAGTTTGATCGAGCAAATGATAGTGGACGGTACTGATGAGTCACGATCATTGATCGTGGTTGGCGTTCTGGAATCCATCCGGAACATTTCTTCTCACAAGAGATTCGGTGAAAAGGTCTTTACGACCTGGATGAAGCCAAACACGCTCCAGGCGTGGACCGAAGTTGCGCGCCGTTGGGTGGGCAAGTCGAGTCTGGCGGATGTGATCCGGGCGGAGCGCGGCCGCTAGCCCAAACAGGAGGTGCGTGATGCGAACATGTCTGGTGTTGCTGGTGCTGGCTCCAGTCCTTTTGTTCTCCCCGGGCCCTCAGGCTGGGGAATACGAAATCGGGGAGCTTGCAGGCCTGAACTTGATCGCAGACGTCCCAGGCGGTTGGGTCGCTGGTCCGCACAAGAGTCCGCTTCCTGGGATGGTTTCCATGAAACTGACCTCCGAGGATGGGGCCGAATCATTGGTGACCATCACCGTCATGCAGCCCACATCGGGGGCATCCCTTTCGCCTGGCGACCGGGAGCAACTCGAAAATCTGGTTTCCACCGTCGCCAAGAGCATGGAACCACAGTCCGTCGAGGGTGCGCTGAAGGTTCAACGCTTTGAGCACGGTCTGGTGAAAGGGGCCTTTTTCTCCGCGACCGACAAGGATCCGCCTCCGGGTGAGTTCAGGTACATGTCGCAGGGCATGGGCTGGATGCAGGACCTTGCGGTGTCGTTCACTGCGCTAAGCAATGTGGATGACGCTGTCGCAAGGAAAGTCATGTTTCAGGTTGTGGGTTCGGTCCGCCCGGCAGGCGAGGCGCAGGGCGAGGCCCGCACCTCGGCCGATCAATCAGGCGGATTCTGATCCTCGCGGTGGTCCGGATGCTGCCATGACGCCGCTGACCGACGCTGTTGCTCAGATGCTCGCGACCATCTTTCCCATTGAGGCGAGAGACGCTGCTCGCCAGTTGATCGCTGAACGATGTTGGTCCAGCCTCCCACTGGCGAGCCCGGAATGCGAACCGGCGAGCTTTGACCGAATTCGCTTCGCCGTGATCAAGCTCTCTGCGGGAGACCTGGAGCGATTGAGGCGCGTGATCGACCGCGCGCATGCTGACTGGCGCGACATCCTGCTGGCGGCCGACTTCGGAGAGGACATCAACGCGCATCTGAGCTGGAATCCGTGAATTTCTTCAGACGGGTAAGCACTGTCACCGCGACTGTCCGGATTTCATTCTGATGCGGATCAAGCGGTTTCCCAACGGCAATTCGACATCTGATCACCGCGCGAGGCTCATATGACCAGTCCCATCGCCTATGACAAGGGCAAATACCATGATGAAACGATCACAGAGCTTGGATTGCCCGAGCAGCAGGCTTCGGTTCATACGGCGATATTTCTAGGTTGGGTTATTGAATCCAGGCTTTTCAGCGAGGCGTTCGCCAAAGAGAGTCCCGGATTGATCAGCGCCTACCTATCGAAAGAGAAGACGAGCGTGCAGGTATACGATTGGTGGGATCGTTGTCTTGTTGACGACATGCTGAACGACGAAGGAAATGCCTTCGCCCAGGACTACTTCGACTTCGAAACAGGCAGCTATCTGGCGGACTACTCGGCTCTGCTGGCAAAGGGGCTTCAAACCGTGTTTCATGTTCCCTACAGCTGGGAGCACCAGGAAAGGATGAGTGCGAGAATCACCAAGCGGTTCCAGCAGTGGAAACGCAAACGGGCCAGGAAGTGGTGGGAATTCTGGAAGTAGGGGCGCAATCTCGGGCCCCGGCAGTGACCCAGTCCGGCGTGTGCGCAAGCGCTCAATCTGATCGTTCGGTATTTTCTCTGGAGTTCAGCCTTGCTCAGCCTTGATGACCCGCGATGGTTCGAGCTGGAACATGCTTACGGCAAGGCTGGGGACATGCCGGAGCTTCTACGGCAGCTCGTGGCTATGCCTTCGTCGGACGGTGAGA